>JAYSYG010000619.1:0-3193 GCA_043716685.1 Sphingobacteriaceae bacterium
GATAACCTGGTAGAAACCAGTTGTGATCTTGTTGAAAGTTCGATGGAGGTTGTCCGTTCGATCTATAATGACATTATGCCACTGACGTTAATGACTTTAGGACTGTTAACTGCAATTAAAGAACTCGGCAGGCAGATCAGTTTATCGGGTGAAACAGTGGTTGAAGTAAAGGGTGAAGAAGCAATAATTACGGATAAAAACACTAAGGTTCAACTTTACCGCTTAATAAAAGAGGTCTTAAATAACACAGTCAGGCACGCAAAACCATCATTCATCGAAATTATCATGGAAAACATCGAAAATACCCTGATAGTAATTATCTTGCACAACGGTATGAGAGTTACAACAAAAGAGATTGAAGTGTTCGCTGAAAATTCAAAAGGATTGGGGCTTAAAAGTATTTTTACACGCATTGGCCTTTTAAAGGCGCAGATAGATTTTTCAGAGGATTTAGCGGGGAAAGCAAAAGTGACGATAACGTGTAAAATATGAGCCGTTCCAAAGATCAAATTAATAAAGCACTGCCAAAGGTTATTAAGATTGCGCTGGTCGACGATCAGCCACTATTCAGGGCTGGCATCAATTCGTTATTAAAAGGATACGATAATCTATCTGTTGTGGCAGAGGCCTCTAACGGCAGGGAATTCATTGATTTGTTAAAAAGGGTTACACCGCATGTTGTGCTGCTGGACATTGAAATGCCGGAAATGAATGGTGTAGAAACACTTTTTTACCTGCGGGAAAATTATCCTGCAATAAAAGTTATAATGCTTACACTGCACAATGAAGAGGAATTTATTTTTCATTTGATCACAAAAGGCGCGCATGGATTTTTACCTAAGGACAGAAGTGTAGAGGAAGTAGTAGATGCTATTTATGCGGTAATAGAGACGGGCAGGTACCACAACAAACAAATTACCGAAGCGATGATAAACGGGTCAAAGGGCCTGATAAAAGCAACGCATAGTAATAGTTTCTCTGAAAAGGAGATAGAAGTGATCAAACGCATTTGCAAACAAAAAACCGCCAAAGAAATTGCAGATGAAATGGGAGTGAGTTCAAGAACCATTGAAAAATACAGGGCAGCCATTTTAGATAAGACCGGTACTAAAAACACCGCAGGAATGATCATGTATGCCTTAAAACATAAAATTATTACGGTAATAGATATGATCTGACAACGTGCAGAAGCGTGATGATCTCAAAGGCAGAAAGGCGAACATTACTCTCCGTGTCCCAGTGTCTCTTACCCTCTGTGTTAAAAATAGTGTAGAATCTATTCCTTCACCACTTTGCTTTTATAAACCACTTCCCTGTTTTTTGAAACTGTAATAAAATAAATACCCGGAGTTAAATTGCTTACATCTATATTATCCTTTTGTTCTAGTCTTACTTTTTTTACTTCTCTCCCGGAAATATCCATGAGAATCATTTGAGATTCTTGGCCAGATTCGGTTTCAATTGTTAATGAATTATTGAGGGGGTTGGGGTAAATCTTTATCTCTGTTCCCTTTACCTCATTAATTCCTAAATAATCGGCTGTATAATAATCGCAGGACTTTGTGCCAAATTGCTTAGTGCCGAAAACATTGTCTTTATAGCACAAAGATTCCAGAAACACATCTCCTTCACACTTATTGGGGGGTATCTGACTAAAGTGAAAAAGGAACGCATCAGAGCCGAGGCGTTCTGTAATTTGCGTTCCGGCCCAACTATTAGAACTTACAGTCAACCTCTTTAAGTTAAAACCATTTATGGTTACAGTACTTACAGACTGGACAGTAAATGTAAATGTATAGGTATAAGTTTTTACAACTGTAGTTTGCCAGGTTTGTCCAGGTTGGGCTGCATAATTATACAAGATCTGCCAGGTACCTTGTGTAAGTTGATTATAAAAGAAAATAGTATCTCCCTTTTGTTTGATGAACGTTTTTTGAACAATTGGGCCACAGGTCATAAAAAACCAGAAGTGCGATAAGATTTTCAACGTATCAGACCCGCTTATAGAATCTCCAATATACTTGATTGTTTCGTTGTGGGTATTTAAAAAAACAGACTGCTTGCTAAACAAAGAATGCCACTCGGCTCCCGAAGGACAAAATACTACCTGGGCATTACCTTTATTGAAATAAACTAAGCAAAGAAAAAGGAGCAAGAGTTTTTTCATTCTTTTATGGATTGATTTTATAGATTTCTATGTATTGCTTTTGAGTCCAAGCATACTTACTATGCCTTCTATGTAGTTAATTTTTTTAATACTCCGATGAGTGCTTCGCAAAAGAATTTTACTTCTTCAACTCTTTCCCAATTGCTTCTTCCACATCGTACAGAACATTCGCATAATTTGATCTTACAAATGTTTTTCCGGTTACTTTTTCGTAAAGTTCAATATACCGTGCGCTGATCTCATTGATCCAGCTCTCGCCCATATCCGGAACAGATTGTCCTTCCTTCCCCTGGAAACCATTCTCGATCAGCCAGCGCCGCACAAATTCCTTGCTCAGCTGTTTTTGCTCTTCTCCTTTTGCCTGGCGCTCTTCATACCCTTCTTTGTAAAAATAACGCGAAGAGTCTGGCGTGTGAATTTCGTCCATTAATGTAATCGCGTTATTGAATAAGCCGAATTCGTATTTGGTATCCACGAGAATCAGCCCCATTTTGTTAGCAATTTCCTGTCCGCGCGCATAAAGGGCAAGTGTGTATTTCTCCAGTTGTTCGTAATATTCTTTACTTACAATTCCTTGTTTGATGATCTCTTCTTTGCTGATGTCTTCGTCGTGTCCTTCGGAAGCCTTGGTAGTTGGGGTAATGATAGGTTGTGGAAGTTTATCATTTTCTTTTAGTCCTTCCGGCAGAGTTACGCCGCACAATTCTCTAAGTCCGCTGGCATACGTTCTGGCGGCATGACCGGCAAGGTAGCCTCTAACGACCATCTCTACTTTAAAAGGCTGGCACATACGGCCAATGCTCACGTTCGGGTGCGGGGAGGAGATCAGCCAGTTCGGAACAATGTCACGCGTTGCATTTAAGAACTGCTCGGCAATCTGGTTTAATACCTGTCCTTTGTAAGGAATACCCTTCGGAAGCACTACATCGAACGCGCTGATGCGGTCGCTGGCGATCATTACCAGGATGTCGTTATTGATGGTGTACACATCGCGTACTTTTCCTTTATAGTAGGCTGTCTGGTTAG
>JAYSYG010000620.1:0-3179 GCA_043716685.1 Sphingobacteriaceae bacterium
TTTATTGTTTCCACATGTAATTACAATCAGCGCATACATGTTCTTTAGCGCCGAAAGAAAACATAGAACCTTTTTTGCGTTAAACATTGGACGATTCACATTCGGGGCAATAAATAAGAACCTTTTCGTAATTTTTTTCCAGGCCCGGTGGCAGGTCCGCAGCAGAGTTATTTTTTTCCAGTTCTTTCAGAATGCTGCGGGCTTTTTCAATGTATTTTTCTTCCACCTGCACATCAAGACCTCCAACGGCGTTGGATAAAAATTGTTGAGTAGAGAGAAGATGTTCGTTTTTCAACACATGCGGGACTCCTTCTGATTCCAGTTTTGCCAGCAGTACATAAGCTTCGGTGGCGTAAGTGTAAGTAGTGAGGGTTACTAATTTTTCTGCCATGATATTTTTTAATGAATGTAGGGTTTTAATGAGGTCAAACGGAAGCCATCCTGCTCTAAAACTTCACCTGGTAAACATCGGAGTGGTTACGTTTTATTCCTTTTACTTCAAAACCGCCTTCCTGTGGGATAATTTCTTTTAGATCAAATAGAGAGCATTCTTTGCTTAGGCCTTCAAAAATCAGGGTAAATCCTTTGCCATCGTTTAGAGTCCAAAGTGGTGCAAAGGAAATATTAAAGGCGGTGATAAGTTTTGCTTGTTTGCCGGTGCCATGCTCTATTAAAAAGGTGGAGGGCCACACGCGGTAGGCATAGTCTTCGCCGCAGCTACAGTGTACGATAGTCTGGCGCTCCTCGCTTTGCAGGGTTTTTACTTCGGTAAGTTCTTCGGTTTCGAGCATTTGGTTAAAAGTAGTAATTTATTTTTTGGAAATCGGTCACTTCGGCTTCGCTCAGTGGCCGTGTTTGGCTTCGCTCAGTGGCCGGGCTCGGCTTCGCTCAGTGGCCCTCCACTCAGTGACCGGCTTGCTCCGCCAGTGGATGGTTTGACTCCACTCAGTGGATAGCTGCGGATACCGGGCGCTGAGCGGAGTCGAAGCGCCCGTGATTTATTTATTCATGTTCGCTCAGTCTGGTCGAACGCATATTTCTGAAGTTTGTATCATTTCTGCATTCTGCCAGTTCGTATAATGTATTGTATTCACCATTTATAAGCGCTTCTTTTTTCTTCCTGCTCCAACCCTGAACTTGTTTTTCCCTGTAAAACGCCTTATCTATCCTGTCAAATGTTTCAACGTAAATTAACTCGACTGGCAAGTGTTTTTTAGTGAAGTTTGCTCCTTCCCCCATTTCATGTTGTTCGAGGCGCTTTTTTAGATTGTTGGTACTGCCGGTATAATAACTACCGTTTGAACAACGTAATATATACATCCATCCTTTCATTTTTGTAGACATTTATTATCCGGTAAAATTATTCACATCAGGCACACACTATTGCTATAGTTCGTAGTATTTTTTTAATGTTTTATTGGAGGGTAAAATGTTAACCGTATGTAACGGATCCGTAAAATTAAATGCATTGTATCTTCAATACTAACCACAGTCTCTATTTACAGCGGAGCAAGGTGCGTTTTCAAATCATTAGGACCTGAAAAAACCTTCTAAATCTACATTTATAGGGCCTTCGTCTAAAACCTGAAACTTTAGCCTTTTTCCTGCGTACACATAAACGCCTACACAGCAGAGAATAAAAACATTACCAATTGATTAATGAAAAATAAATCTTTCTAAAAACAATGTCTCATGAAATCGAAGATCTACCTGGTATCATTAATGGCGTTTACTCTTGGAATAACGGTAAATGCTCAAACCGGCAGCATGCCTGCTGAGAAAACATCTGCAGAACAAATCGCAAATTCCTCTCCGGAAAACAAACGCATCCTCGTACGGCTCGGCGGTAAAACAGTACCTGATAACATGGACGCGGAAAGCCCGATGGCTGTTAAAACCGCTAATATCAGCGGCGAAAGCGAACGCAACGATCTTCTTAAACTGGCAGAAGCCTTATCTTACCAAGCACGTCGTCTAAAAAATGAAGCCAATACAAGATCAGGTAACGAAAAGAATCAGCTGCTTGCCGAAGCGGCACAATATGAAAAAAACTGCCTGCGCAAACAAATAGAGGCCTCCGAGATCTTCGGAACGATAAGCCAGGTAAAATTCAACAGCAACAAGGAAACCATTAATAAGCTGATAGCTACCGTGAAGCTGGATGAAAGTAATGTATCACGCGCCCGCACGCTGATCCTTTCTTCTGAAAAGAATATGCAGTTGGCGAAAGATCTGCGGCAAGAATCTTATTCCCGTCCCAGCCTTGAAGCGAGGTTGGGCACCATGAACAATGCCGAAGAAAAGGAGCTTTTGGCGCTAAGTGAGCAAAGCCAGGTGATTAATGTATTATGGAAGAAATCGAAATAATAATTTAGAGGTTTTCCAGATCAGTCTTACTTGTTAGTGAGAAGAAAACGTAACGTCATGTCGCGTATCGGGACGAATAACACGTTCTCGATACCCGCCCGAATAAAAGCATGTCACGTCGAGGAATAATTTTTGCAAAAAGTGATATTTAATGCGGTTAAACTATGGTCAGTTCTAAAATTCTGTCTCTTTTATTCCCAATAGATGTCTATAGGAATTGATTTTTAAAGTTGGAAATTATGAGCCGGTCAGCGCTTTCAATGAGTTGCATTACCGATCAACAGCGGTTTTGATAATGAAAAAATTATGATGCTGCCTGTGCTCCCTAATGATTTCTATTTATATTTGAGTATGAAAAACCTTTTTATACATCTGTTTTTAGTTTTTATTAGCGGCTCTTGTTTTTGTCAAACACTGCACATCCAGGTAACTGGTATTCACAATGCTTCAGGTAATATTCGTCTTGCTTTTTACGCTACCTCCCAAAGTTTTGACGAAGAGAAACCAATGTTTATAAGGACGGTAGCGAAAAAAAGTATCGTTAACACTTCTCTGAAGATAAGTTATAGTGATCTTAAATCGGGCGTTTATGGAATCGCCATTCTCGATGACGAAAATGCAAATGAAAAGATGGATTATGGTTGGGTACTTCCAAAAGAAGGTTTTGGTTTTTCCGATTATTACCATACCGGCATGACGCGGCCTAAATTCGATAAATTTGATTTTGTACTTAAGAATGAAGTGAAAAGTGTGGAGATTAAGTTAAGATATCTTTAGAGTGTTAGTCTTTTATTGGTCTCATATATAGTTAA
>JAYSYG010000063.1:0-2408 GCA_043716685.1 Sphingobacteriaceae bacterium
CGAGCGTACGCACGATCCGGTACATAAACGGTTCTTTTAAATTCAAACTCTGGTAGCCGTAACGAATGGCACGGCGCAGGATCCTGCGGATCACGTAACCTGCTCCCGTATTGCCTGGTAGTTGTCCATCAGCTATGCTGAAGGAAATTGTACGGATATGATCGGCGATCACACGCATGGCAATATTTATTAAGAGCTGTTTTTTATGTTTGTCTTCATCTTCAGGCTTATATCGCAAGCCACTTAGTTCTTCTATTTTCTGGATGATTGGAGAAAAAACATCGGAATCATAATTACTTTGTTTGCCTTGTAAAACCCTTACAAGACGCTCAAATCCCATTCCTGTATCCACATGTTGCTTTGGAAGTTTTACCAGTGAGCCATCGGCTTTGCGCTCAAACTCCATAAATACATTGTTCCAGATCTCAATTACCTGCGGATCGTCATTATTTACAAGTGAAGCTCCGGGAATTTTTTTACGTTCTTCTTCTGTTCTTCCATCGTAATGAATTTCAGAACACGGTCCGCAAGGCCCCATGTCACCCATTTCCCAAAAATTATCTTTTTTGTTCCCATTCAGGATCCTGTCTGCGTTCACAAACTGTTTCCAGGTGTCATAAGCTTCCTGGTCAAAAGCAAGACCATCTTCTTTGCTGCCTTCAAATACGGTAACATATAAACGGTCCTTATCAATTTTGTAAACGCCTGTCAGTAATTCCCAGGCCCAGCTGATCGCTTCTTTTTTAAAATAGTCTCCAAAGCTCCAGTTACCAAGCATTTCGAACATGGTATGGTGGTATGTATCTACGCCCACTTCTTCCAAGTCGTTGTGTTTACCGCTTACGCGCAAACATTTTTGAGTATCGGCAATCCGCGGATATTTAATAGGGGAGTTTCCCAAAAAAATATCTTTAAAAGGCGCCATCCCGCTATTATTGAACATCAGGGTTGGATCACCTTTTACCACCATAGGGGCACTTGGTACAATGTGATGTCCTTTGCTTTTAAAAAAATCGAGAAATGTTTGACGTACTTTATTAGAGTCCATAAGCTTTTAAAATGATGCGCGAAGATACTAAACTCTAAGGTTTTTTAAAAGAATAGTTTTCCACGATTAGGGTGCATATACCAAAAAGTGATTTTGAACAGGTTTATTTTAACCATGAAAAATGAAAGCGTAGTTTTCATTTTTCATGGTTAGTTTGTATATTTGTTTTATGATTAAACGGGAAATATTACTTAAGGCTGTGCAGTTATTAAAGGAGTTTCCGGCTATTGCACTCCTTGGACCAAGGCAGGTGGGCAAAACGACACTTGCTAAAGCGGTTAAATCTCCCAATAAAAAGCCGGTGGTATTTCTTGACCTGGAAAAACCGGCCGATCTTAAACGGCTTGAGGATATGGAGCTTTTTTTTAAACAACACCGTAATTATTTTGTAGTTGTTGATGAAGTACAAAATAAACCGGAGTTGTTTAGCTATTTACGCCCTGAAATTGATGAATTACGGATTCCCGGACGGTTTTTGCTTACCGGATCTGCCGCACCTGAATTGGTTAAAGGTGTCAGTGAAAGTTTAGCCGGTAGAATTTTTTACCTGGAAATGTTTCCTTTATGTCTGAAGGAAGTTAGCAAGGCAGGTATTACCCAGCAAAAACATTGGTTACGCGGGGGATTCCCCGGTTCTTTGAATGCCAAAAGCAATGCTGCTGCTATGCGTTGGAGAGAAAGTTTTATAAGGTCTTATGCTGAAAGGGATTTGTCTTTTTTGTTTGGTGTTGGCATAACAGCATCTACGGTGAAAAATTTCTGGAGTATGTTGGCCGGAACGCATGGGAGTATTTATAATTCTCAAAATTTTGCAAGGGCCCTGGGTGTTTCGGCACCTACGGTAAATAAATACCTGGATTTATTAGAAGGAGCCTACCTGGTGCGAAAATTGCCTGCCTGGTTTGTGAATACGGAAAAGCGATTGGTAAAATCACCAAAAATATATATTCGCGATAGTGGTTTGTTACATTATTTTGCGCAGGTAGAAAGGGCAGAAGATCTTCCCGGAAATATCATTGTAGGCGCCTCCTGGGAAGGGTATGTGATTGAGGAAATCTGCAGAAAATTGTCCTCTGGTGTGGAGGCTTTTTATTACCGAACGCACCAGGGCGCCGAAGCGGATCTTATTTTGGTAAGGGGGTTAAAACCGGTTGCAATTATCGAGATTAAGTATTCTCTTAGCCCTTCTTTAAGTAAAGGACTTTACGAGGTTATCCGTGATTTAAAAACCCCTCCTGCTTTTGTAATTATGCCTGGCGGCGCGCCTTTTAAAGATAAACACAATATAAAATTTGTAGGACTTTTGGAATTTTTAACAAAAGAGTTGCAAAAAATATAATTTTTAATCATGAAAATCGAA
>JAYSYG010000621.1:0-3171 GCA_043716685.1 Sphingobacteriaceae bacterium
CCGTACCAGCGAACCGGCCACTTTATAATGGGAATGGTAAAAATTTCGGGAGCAGGGTCCCAGGTAATAAAGTCTAAAATCATAAAGGCCTAAAGTTAATGATTTCTTTTGAAGGCAAGATGGAATTTCAACTCAGGGGTTGAGAGCGGATTATTTGCGGATCACTCAACATTTCTCTTTGCCCGCAATGGTAAAAAATAGTTACTTTTGCGCCCATGATCAATGCAGCCATATTTGCCAGTGGGGAAGGGACCAACGCGGAAAACCTGTTTACGTATTTTGCCAATGATCCACGCATAAAAATTAAACTTGTGGTAACGAATAAGGATAATGCAGGTATAATTGCGCGGGCAGAAAAGCATAAAAAAAATGTACAGATTGTAAGCAAAGCAGCTCTTGAAAATTATACCGATAAGCTCATCGAGTTTTTAAAAGTTGAAAAGATCGACCTGATCATCCTTGCAGGATTTTTATTAAGGATCCCGGAAGCATTTATTAAAGCCTTTCCAAATAAGATTATTAATCTTCACCCTGCTTTATTACCCAAATATGGCGGTGCGGGCATGTATGGAATGCATGTACATAATGCGGTGATAGAAAATAAGGAAAAAGAAAGTGGAATCACCATTCATTACGTAAATGAAGAATATGATAAAGGTGAAATTATTCTCCAGGCAACTTCACCAATACTGGATACAGATACTGCTGAAAGTTTAGCGAAAAAAATCCAGCAACTCGAATTTGAGCATTTACCAAAAGCGGTGGAGAAGTTTCTTTGAAGCTTCTAAATGTTGAAACTATTTCTCCAAAATCTGAAACTCCGTTCTCCTGTTTTTAGCACGGCCTTCTTCTGCGGTATTTTCAGCAATTGGCTTGTTTTGCCCGAATCCTTTAGCGAGAATACGTTTACCATCTACTCCAAATTCTTCGAGCATGGCTTTTACTGAGAAGGCACGATTTGTACTAAGTGCCTGATTGTCTTTGGGGTTACCAATATTATCAGTATGACCCTGAATCTCCACTTTTATTTTAGGATTTTCCTTAAGATACTGCGCAAAACTTTCTAAAATAATCCGGCTTTCTTTTTTTAGCTCGGCGCTATTGGTGTTATATAAAATATTCTCGAGTACAAAACTGCTTCCTTCTTTTGCCTCTTTCACCACAATGTTTACAACAGAGGGTTCTGCTTCAATCGGTTGCACATTTTTACTGCTTACATACGTTACGTTAAATGCAACGTTTTCTTTTTTCATAGTGAGAACAACATCCGTGTTTTTTTTTATGGCAAGCATATACTCGCCACTGGAACTATCAACTGTTGCGTAAGAAATCTGTTTCGTAGCCACGTTTTTAATTTCTACAATAGAACCGCTTATTTTATTCCCGGAGCTGTCTGTTATATTTCCTTTTACGAAAGAGATCTGTTGTGGTCTCGCTTCCTTATACAGATCAAATTCATACAGGTCATAACGCCCTATGCCGCGTCCTCTTACCTTTCCTTCATCATAACTGAAAAAGTATCCTGTTTTAGTGTCACTACTCACAAAAAAACCGGTGTCATCTGTAAGTCCATTAATGGGTGAGCCAATATTTTCAGGTTCTTCCCAAACACCTTTTTCATTTTTACGTGAATAAAAAATATCGTAAGAACCAAAACCAAAATGGCCCGTACTACTAAAGTAGAGTGTTTCACTATCGCTGTGAATAAAAGGCGTTTTTTCATCGCCTGGAGTATTAATGTTAGGACCAAGATTTTGCGGCACGCTCCATTGCCCTGTTTTCTGATCTTTTACAGTATAGTACAAATCAATACCACCGTATCCACCAGGCCGGTCACTTGCAAAATAAAGTGTCAGGCCATCTGAAGCAATTGTAGGCTGACTGTCCCAGTATTTTCGGTCGTTCACATTGGCGCTCAGTTTTCGGATCTCGCCCCATTCACCGTTTGAAAATTCACTCACATATAAATCGCAGTTGGGTTGTGGAAGGCCTTCCTGGCGCATCATTGCAAAGTACAGACACTTATTATCGATGGAAATGCTGCAACCTCCCTGGTTATCATCAGTAGTATTAAACGGAACGCCCATGGGTTCTCCATTATTAAACAGGCCACTCTTATCGCGTTGGGCGATCATAAATACTTCTCTTTCCGCATCACTTGCTGATACACGGTTCATGCTCTGAAGCGGAACTTTCCGGACAAAAAAACAGCTTTTATCATCGGGGGAAATATAAGCCAGGTACTCGTCCCGCTCTGTTGATACGCCTTTCACAACCTTAGGATCGAACTGTACATTTTTTTTCAGACCCATTTCTTTCTTTGCAGACTTCACCATCATTTTGGCCTGGTACATTTGTGCATCCCACACTTCGGGTTTGGCGAATTTTTTTTGATCCTCATCTTTAAAGGAAATGAACTTCTGCAAATATTTAATTGCAGAGTCATTTTTACTTTTTTCGTAATAATCGTAGCCAATATAATAATAAGGATCACTGTGTATTTGGGGGCAGCTTGCAATGGCTTTATAAAAGAAGGGAGTGGCAGTGCCGAACGGTTTATTATCCACCTTAGCGGTTGCAATAAATTCCAACCCTGCAGCAAGAAATGCTTCCGGAAAATCAGGATCGATCTCCAGCGCTTTCTTTAAAAATTCCATGCGCTCAGGCTTTTTGTATTTTTTCCTGTCAATACCTTTTTCATAATTGGAGATCGCTTTCTTTTCAACGTTTGCGTTGCACCATTTCTTTTCAGACTTTGAATCCTCATCATCATCCTGCGCGGCTAAAATGCCTGTGAAAAATAAAAACGGAAGGATATAAAAGTGTTTAGCTATAAAAAATCTCATGATCAAATGTAAAAGATTGCCTGAGCTAATTTACTCACAAATTAAAAGTTTGTTTACGTTGCAATGTTAAAAAGCCCTAACAAGTGTTTATAAGATTGTAATGACACCCTGCATAAACAAACGCATTTATCTAAAAATAAACTATATTAATGGTGGTGATGAAAGGGAGTGAGTCTATTAAAGGCTTGTTAGATTTAAAGGTCTTGGATGAGATGATGGAACGGAATGCTAGAAAATAAAACGAAGGAAAGAAAGGTTAAAGATCAATAGTGTCCTAAACGTTTTAAGTTAAAACCCAACGCTACTGATTTCATTGGAAAGTTAA
>JAYSYG010000622.1:0-3167 GCA_043716685.1 Sphingobacteriaceae bacterium
GTAAAATAAGTAACTGCATCGCTTTTAGAAATTTCTTTGCGGATGTAGGAATTATTCTGGCGCGCGAGTTCAATCATTTTTTGCTCGATCTTTTCAAAATCAGCGGGTGTTAATGACTGACCGTCGAGATCCACATCGTAATAAAATCCGTTCTCAAGCGGTGGACCAACCCAGAACTTTACTCCCGGATACAAAGCTTCGAGCGCTTCGGCCATGATGTGTGCAGAAGAATGCCACATGGTTTCTTTTCCAAGCGCATCATTCCATGTTAACAGGTTTACAGAGGAATCTGAAGTGATCGGGCGTGTTGCATCCCATACTTCGTTATTTACTTTGGCGGCTAAAACATTTCTTGCCAGCCCTTCGCTAATACTTTGAGCGATTTGCAGTGATGAAGTTCCTTTTTCATATTCTCGAACAGAACCATCGGGGAGAGTTATTTTTATCATAGTGTTTTTTACCTGCAAACAACGCAGGTTTATTTTTCGAGAGTAAAGATAGGAAATAATCGGATATAAATTTCACCAAATAATCCAGGTGAATTCCGGAAACTATCAGGCTAGAATAAATGACGGATAAAATCTTTTACTAAGGTTTTTTCAATGCTTTTGCGATCTGTTTTTTTCCTTTACCCGGTGGTAAAAAATTTTCATTGGTAATAATACTTTTACCTGCTTTACTCTCCAGTTCTGTTCTTACATTCTTGGCCACGGCGCCACCTTTTTACCAGCATCAGCATTTTGAGTCAATCCTTTTGCTTCTATGGTTTCTGCTATTTGACACATTGATAATTCCGCCAAGCAGTAAAAATCAACTCTGCCTCATTCATGTGATCTCTGAGATTTTGTGTTTTGAGTCCTTTTAAATCTTTATGTTTTTTAACGGTTAATCCGGTCCATTCCTGGTGAATAATGTTGGTGAGCAGTGCAAATTCAGAGCCTGTTTAAATTTTATCTAATAATTTGTTTATACTTCTTTTTAGCTGCAACATCGTTAAATTTTTCGACGTAATAGGTCAATTATACCTGCAAAATTTGCCTCGTTTCCCTCAAAAATAAGCTATAAACAATTTTACAATATAAATTTAAACAAGCTCTCAGCATATCTACTTTTTTGTCTAACAAATATTAACATCCCATAAAACAATTAAGCAAAAAGTGAGGCGTTTGTCTTTTGGTTAATTTATATATCTTCACACTTTACAATCTATGGGAAATTACATTTTTTTAATACTGGTTTTAGCCTCTTTTTTCGGACTAAGCAAATTATTTACAAAAGCAGGCGTTGAGGGCTGGAAGGCATGGATTCCGATCTATAATTTTTATGTGCTTGCTAAATTACTGGATAAACCATGGTGGTGGTGCCTGATCATGATCGTGCCGGGTGTGAACATACTGATGTATGGCGTGTATGGATTTAATGTAGCCAGGGCGTTTAATAAACCGAGTAACCAGGACCTTTTGTTCGCTTCAATCTTACCCTACATCTTTTTTGTCAAAATAGGTTTCGACCCAACTGCTAAGTTTGTTGGTTTAAGTAAATTTAAGATCGAGCCAAGCAAAATAATCAAGAACTGGGTTGACCCTATTATTTTCGCTGTTATAGCTGCTTCCATTATTCGTGGCTATTTTATTGAAGCATTTACGATTCCAACATCTTCCTTAGAAAAATCGCTTATGGTAGGTGATTTTTTATTCGTAAACAAATTTGCTTACGGTCCAAAAATCCCGCAAACACCTTTGTCTTTTCCCTTCGCGCACCATACACTCCCAATGAGCGCCACAAAAAAATCGTATCTGGAATGGATCAAGTTACCTTATTTCAGACTACCTGGTTTTGGCTCTGTAAAAAATAACCAGATAGTTGTATTTAATTACCCCGACGGTGACACTGTAGCGCTTTTGCAGCAAAATTCGAGTTATTATAACCTTGTTAGAGAAAGGGCACATGATCTTAAAGCATACGATAGTGGCAAGCATGCTGATAATTATTATATGGGAATGGCCTGGGAAGATATAAATGGCCCTCAAAAACCATACGGCGAAATTGCTTCAAGGCCCGTTGACAAAAGGGATCACTATGTGAAACGTTGTGTGGGCATTGCCGGTGATAATTTTGAGGTAAGGCAAGGAGAGGTTCACATTAACGGAGTAAAACAAGCTATGCCTGAAAAAGCGCAACACCGTTATATTGTAAGAACCAACGGCGGCATCTTTGGAGAAAACATTGTAACAAAAGAAAACACACATGCACTTGGCAACTTTAAATTACTGGATGAATTAGATATTTACGTTTCTGAAGCCGGAAAAATTGATAGTCCATCAAACATAGACACAAACTATTATGACATTAACATGCCTTTGGATGTAGTTGAAAAAGTGAGGAACATTCCTGGTGTTTATTCCATTTCAAAAAAGATAGAACCTCTAAATTATTATGATTTCCGGATTTTCCCTCACCATCCGTCTTACCGCTGGAACAATGATAATTTTGGCCCATTATTAATTCCCAAAGCTGGTATGACTGTGCCTATTGATACACATAATGTGTACCTCTATGAAAAAGTGATGAATACTTACGACGATGGAATACACCAGGTGGGCGTTAAAGACGGAAAAGTGTTATATGACGGGCAACCGATAAGCAGCTATACTTTTAAACAGGATTATTACTTTATGATGGGCGATAACCGCCATAACAGTGCTGACAGCAGGAGCTGGGGATTAGTACCTTACGATCATATTGTCGGCTCACCATTCTTTGTATGGTTCAGTATGAAGTATGCAGATAATAATCCTATCAGTGGGAAATTTACTTTAAGCAGTTTCTTTAAAAATAGTAAAGAAGGAAAATTCCGCTGGGACCGCTTCCTGTGTTATGTGCAAGACGGCAAACTTCATTCCATTAAAATACCTTTCATTCTTATCATTGTTGCGATATGGGGTTTAAGTAAATGGAACACGCGCCGTAAACTGAAATTGGAAAAACCATCAGCAAAATAAAACATATTTTTGATTTTGTAATCAGGATCAGGTGGTTTATTAGTGCATTTATTGCCCTGGCGGTTTTCTTCGTTTTAAAAAAATTTGCATTTGACATTGTCAGAGTCAACAATAGGGACATGGCTGCCACTTATCGTTTTGGTGAGGCACTTCTCGTTAAAAAAG
>JAYSYG010000623.1:0-3152 GCA_043716685.1 Sphingobacteriaceae bacterium
GACGGGCTCAGCCTCCAAGGCTGCGGTTAAGAAAGCAGCTCCTAAAAAAACTGCTGTAATTAAAAAAATAGTTAAAGCCACTGTAAAAAAAGCGGCGAGCAAAAAAGCAGCACCACGAAAAGCGGCGGCAAAGAAAAAGAAGTAATCGTCACTTCGAGTCGTTTTACTTTTCGCAAAATGTATCGAGAAACAGTCTGAAGCCTACCGATACAGCTATGAAAAAATAATAGCCTATCTGCACGAAGTGACAAAATATACTAAATCAAAAACCGTTCCTTAAAAGGAACGGTTTTTTTGTTTTAAACAAAAGATTTCAATTACAGGATTCTTATATTTGTGTTATAGAATGAAAAAACATCTGCCATTATTAATTGAGGCCGTTGCCAGACTTGAGTCTTTTAGCCCCAAATTTAGCGAACTACACAATAGATGATAAACTAGCAACCGGACAATGAAAAGATTTCTATTTTATTTTGCACTTACAGGTTGGACGTTGGGATTAATTATTCATTTGCTTTCAATTGCAGGTATTGATATTAGAGATAAAACTTCTTTTTTTTGGATTTTACCTGTTTGTATTTTTGTTGTTTGGGTTCCAGCAATTTTTGTTTTGAAAAAGAATGAAGAACTTAAAGCCTATCAACAATCTGGAATGTTAAACAAAATGAATCCTTCCGGTTTTTTTAAAATCATTTTCAGATATACACCAACCTGGTTGATAGTAATTTCTATTGCAGGTTTCTTTTATGCTATTGTAAATTTTTTGCTATTTATGATTTCTCAGCCTGGCGAGCCAGACTTTAAGAATGGGCACTATATTTTACAAAACCACGGACAATTAATCAGGACAATTACAGAACAAGAATACCATCACTATAAGGCAAATGAGATAAGAGGCATTTCAGGGCATTTGTTAGCTTTCTATGGGCTTGCAGCAGCAATAGTGTTTCCTTTCAAGAAACAAAGCATAAATGGGTAGATGCAAGAGAGTTTGCTGCTTAAAGAACATAGTGCACTGAACTCGTCAAACTAACATGAATAAAATTTCTTATGAATGCTACAATTAAAACCCTTGAAGAAAAAAAACTAGCTGGTCTGCGCATGACCATGAGTCTTGCTAACAATAAAACGCCAGAGTTATGGCGAAGTTTTATGCCAAGGCGACACGAGATAAAAAACACTAAGGGACCCGATCTTTATTCGATGCAGATATATGATCCGTTTTATTTTAAGAATTTTGATCCCTCAACGGAATTTGAAAAATGGGCAACTATTGAAGTCGCCGACTTTAATGCCATACCGGCCGGCATAGAGACCTTAACCTTAACTGGCGGGCTTTATGCGGTTTTCGCGTATAAAGGCTCAAGCGCTGATACACGTATTTTTCGACACATTTTTGGAACATGGTTGCCAAACTCAGAATATGAATTAGATAATCGTCCACATTTTGAGATGTTAGGAGAAAAATACAAAAACAACCAGGAGGATTCTGAAGAGACAATCTGGATCCCGGTGATGAAAAAATAAACCACTCTGGACATAAGTCTGTCAAGAGTGATACGTTTAACACGAATTTCACGAATTTACACAAATTAATTCGTGAGAATTAGTGAAATTCGTGTTTAAGTTTTTAGAACCTGAAGGGTAAATGCACTAAAGTGCATAGTTTTAAACTATACATGAAACCAATAAAAGCGGGGAAATAATTAACAAAAGTTGAAAACTACCGATGCCAGGTTAATAACCTTTTTGCTTTTTGCAATTGAGGATTGTATTTTTAAATAAGTGAAATTTATTAAAACTTAGTGCCATGACAATTCAAAAAACGAATGTTGAGTTCCGTAATAAAAATTACGAGGTAATTCTTGAAGATGGTCTTGTTTCTTATATTGATCCACAAAAACCAGGCTTTAGAAAAAATGTAAACCAGGCATCCGGACAAAAGATAACATCTATGGAAGGTGCCAAACGCTCAGCTTTGCAAATGATCGAAAGAACTATAGTTCCGAATATGCGTTTTTCGGATTAGAGTTTCGTTACCACTTAGATTATTTTTTCCTATTTCGGTATTTTTTGTTTTGTCCGGAGGATTTAATGGGGTTCGAACCCCGGGTTTCTCGCTTAATAAAAAAATTTCCGGGAAACGAGGGTTGTGTGTTCATATAGTAAAGTCAGCTCGAAGAATAATTTTTGGCAAAAAAGCAATATTTAATGACGTTGGATTACGAGTCTCTTCGAGTTCATTTGCCTGCCTCTTGCAAATGAGTATCGAGAACTTGTTATTCGTCTCGATACGCAAACATGACTTTACGTTTTCGTGATTAGTTTCACATTTTCTTCTCACCAACAATTCAGACTGATCCGAAAACGAAGGTTGCGTATGTTAGTCCTTCTTTTTTTAAAAACAAAAAAACCTGTGCGTTGCACAGGTTCCAATCTTGGGTAAGTAATGGGGCTCGAACCCACGACCCTCGGTACCACAAACCGATGCTCTAACCAACTGAGCTATACCTACCATATCCAAACAAAAAGTGAACAACACGTGTGTTCTGTTTTTATGTTTGGGAGGGCAAATTTAATAATTTTTTTTCTTACAAAGAGATTTTTTTTAAGATTTACCGGATCAATGTCACATTTCCTTTTTTGAATGTTTCCGCACCATTCAGACACCTTACTTTCAGGTACCAGCCAAATACCCCAACATCTGCGGGGCGTCCCTTATATTTGCCATCCCAGCCTACGCTGAGATCGTTGGTTTCAAAAACTTTTTCCCCCCAGCGGTTGTATACTGCAAAATAAACCTCATCCAGTTTTAATCCCTTTACTCTGAAAATATCATTCTCCCCATCGCCATTTGGAGTAAAGGTATTAGGAACAAATGCATCATTCTCAATACATCCTTCTGAATAGGCATCTACATGTACAGTAACATCTGCTACACAGGCACCTCTTTGGGCCACTGCGGTGTAGGTAGTTGGCCTGTCAGGAGTTGCCACAACCGTATAGCCTGTGGCAGGGACGGTTTTGCCTATTGGGAGCCAGGTTACCTGCGCCCCGGGATCACCAAGGTATATAAGTGTGGAATTTTCACCGGTTGTTACCAGCACAGGGTCTGCATAGCCACCCACCGGAGAAGTTGACAATACATCCAC
>JAYSYG010000624.1:0-3150 GCA_043716685.1 Sphingobacteriaceae bacterium
GCCCATTGGCTGTGGTAAGTCCAGCCTCATGAATATTTGCCGTTTCCTTCTCACTGCAGATAAGCGCCACAGCATAAAATCCTGCCGGGATGTTAGCTTTGAGTTTGCCCGCGAAGGTTACGCAACCATCCAGCGCTATACCAAAGGTTCTTTCTCTCCTTATCAGGGAGATCCAAAAACATATTGCTTCGATGATCTCGGTGCAGAACAACAGGTACAGTTCTACGGCAACGATTGTTCCGTTATGGGCGAGATTATCCTTTCCCGTTATGACTACTTTCATGCTTTCCAAATGCTTACACACATCACCACAAACCTCAACAGCACAGAAATAGAAAACCGTTATGGCCTCAGGGTAAGAAGCCGCATGAGGGAGCTTTTTAATCTGGTTGCATTTCCAGCTACCACGCCTGATAAGAGAAAATAGATCCAATAAGCTTTTATTAACCTCTAAGGCGATCTCTGGTTACATGCTTATGTTATGCTACATATTTATAAGCGGTTAATTTTAAACTAGTTTTTATGTTCTCCTAATGCATTTTTTGTAAGGTGGCTCAAAATCGTAGTAACATTTTCAACAGAAGAGAAAAAGTGCTTAGCTATTATTCAGGAAGAATAATTGTGTGTATCACAATCCGCTCATTCTTCTTGATCCCCTTAACTTAAATATTCTTTTGCATGGAAACGACGAGATAATTCTTTGTTTTATTTTCTTCGCTGTTTGCACGGAACATATAGTTACCTGCATATTTCCATTGGGTTATAAATTTATCAGATTCAATTTCCCGTTTGCTCCACAGTGGCTTTTTTTGTAAATAACGGAATATCTTGCTTAAGGGCGAAAGCAACCGTTCCGTTTGTTCAATGTCATTCAAAATATGCTGCAGGTTTTCATCCTGTACAAATTCTGATGCTCTAAAATCTTCAATAAATTGATAAAGGTTAAAATCTTGCGCTACAAAGTTTTGAAAAAATTGATCCAGTTGGTTTTGATAAGGATTCGGCAGGTCTGCCTTCAGAATTCTTTCCTGATACAATTTGCGCTCATTCTTGGTTAGGGTTAATAGGTCTTTCAGAAACTCCAGTTCGGCTATATCAGTTTTAAACCCTTCTTTTTTATGCAGCTTCAAAAGGAACTTTTGCATTTCCTGTATTGGTAGGACGTTTACTTTATCAAAAAATATCTTATTAAAATCAGGTTGCTCAAGCAACCTCATATCTCTAAACGGTCTGTTATACTTACCCCAAATGCCGTAAGCTCTTTGGTTCGATAATATCTCGTCATTCGTTTTGTTTGAAATAGAAACTCTACTGCTATCATCAACCTTTTTTCGCACACGGTTTATTCCGTTGAAACCAGAATCTTCAAAAAAACAAAAACGTACATATGCCATCACCTGCTCAAACCGAAGAAAGAACTTAGGAAAGTCGCTGTCCGCAGGTTTGCCGTACAACGAATACGCAAGGCATAATATTTGAAAATCGTTCAAATTGCTTGATACAGTTGATAAATAGGGTATTAATTTTTTTGCCTCTTTCTGCCATATTACTTGCAACCCCAAAGGATCTCTTGAACCCTTATAGCATAATCTGGGTCCTCTTCAGTAAAATAATAAATTGGAGTTTTCATTTTTATAGAATTTTACAAATCCATCTTTACACCGTTCTTTTTAAAAATCCACTTCCAATAATTGCCCATTTTCTTTAAGCCATTTTTTCGCTTTTAAATAATTAGGTACTTGTATTGAAAGTATATTCCAAAAACGTGGTGTATGATTGTTTTCCATTAAATGCACTAATTCGTGTGCTACCAAATACTCTAATACATACATTGGTGCTTTGATAATTCGCCAGTTGAAAATGATATTATTTGCTGGTGTGCAAGAACCCCAACGGTATTTCATTTCAGAGGTTTTAAATTCATTGTAAACAACCCCTAAGTTCTTTGCAAAATTGGTAGCTAATGGTTCAATTAACTTTAATGCCTGATTCAAGTACCATTTTTTAAATAAAGCATTTGCATTGGGTTGGTTGGCTTTTGAAATTCTAAACCTTTGCTCAAACTCAATACCTTGAATTACTTCATCAACCACCAATAACTGATAGTTTTTACCCAAGTACAACAATGTTTCACCTGAAATAAATTCTTTGGTTTGAGTATCAACCGGGTACTTCTGTGTATGATTAATTTTTTCTTTAAGCCACTGTTTTTTGGATTGCAATACTTCTTCAATTTTTTGTGCAGAAGTATTCTCTGGAGCACGTACAATTATTTTCCTGTCACGTTCAACAGTGATGTTAAGCGTTTTGCGTTTACTATATTTTATTTCATATTCAAACTGCATTAGTCCGTAACGATTTTAAAATGATTAGTTTTTGCTAACTCCATTATTCTTGAAATCAACTCGTTTCTTTTAATTACAATGTTCGGCAATTTGTTGAAGTCGGTTGATAATAACATTTTCTGCAACTCGGCTTTTAGTTTTAGCTGTGCCGGCGTGCTATCCCAAAAGCCTGTCAATTTTATTTCGGTAGAAACTAAGTTGAAAATATGCTGGGTTAGGTTTACATTCTGTGCAATTTCTTCGTCGGTTAATTTTCTATTGTCAAAAAGGTATTCCTTAAATGAATTGAAGAAAGGCATTTGCTTTTTTCGGTCTAACCCATAAGTTTCTTCCTTTTCCCTATTCTTTATTTTCTCCCTTAGTTTTTCTAACTCTTCATAAATGGCTTTCCAGTTACCTTTAAAGTTTTCTAAAATCTCTTCTAAGGTTTTAGCGAAAGAGGCAAACAATGCAGGGTCTTCATCCAAATTAATATCAATGTAATGGCGAATGGCGTGTTCAACTTCTGCTGCTTTTGTTTTTTCTCTTTTCTTGGTATTTACTCCCTTTTGAAAATCTTCTGCAATAATTGATATTGGTGCAACTGTTTGTTCTAAGCCTCTACTCTTTAAAAATTCATCTGCAATAGCTCTTAATTTTGGCGGAATACCTTTCATACTGAAACGGCCATCCCTAAAGTGTTTGAGTGCTAATTCATTAATCTCTGTAAAAGTTTTCCAGTCATTAAAAAAGTCTAATGCTTCCTTTCGTGGCAAAACATTGTTGAAACAAGTGGTTAGTTTTTTATAAAGTTTTATGTACTCAA
>JAYSYG010000625.1:0-3148 GCA_043716685.1 Sphingobacteriaceae bacterium
CAAAAATGCTGCCTTAGCAAAAGGATGGGAATAGACGCTTCCATTTTTATGCATCCAACCACCTGGAAGGCAAGCGGACACGTGGATGCCTTTAACGATCCACTCATTGATAACAAAGACAGTAAAAAACGTTACAGGGCCGATGTATTGATAGAAGAGCATGTTGCGAAAATAGAAGACAAAATAAATAAAGAGATTGAGAAAGCTGCGAAGCGTTTTGAGAGTTTCGATGCAGCCATGTTTCGCTCCACAAATTTGCGTGTAAAAGAATACCAGGAAAAAATTGATGCGATAAATACACGCTTTAAAACCGCACTAAACAACAATAATCTTGAAGAAGTAAAACAAATTATTATAGACCTGGAGATTGTGGACCCTGTAAGCGGTACCCGCAACTGGACAGATGTACGCCAGTTTAATCTGATGTTTAACACTTCTACAGGGTCTGTAACAGATGAAACAAATATCATTTACCTGAGACCAGAAACTGCCCAAGGTATTTTTGTGAATTATCTGAACGTTCAAAAAACCGGTCGTATGAAAATTCCTTTTGGAATTGCACAAACCGGTAAGGCCTTCAGGAACGAGATCGTAGCCCGCCAATTTATTTTCAGAATGCGGGAATTTGAACAAATGGAAATGCAGTTTTTTGTAAAACCAGGAACAGAAATGGAATGGTATGAGCATTGGAAACAAGCACGTTTGAACTGGCATTTGTCATTAGGCCTCGGAAAAGAAAAATACAGATTTCATGATCATTTAAAACTCGCGCATTACGCCAACGCGGCTGCGGATATTGAACATGAATTCCCATTTGGATTTAAAGAACTGGAAGGTATTCACTCAAGAACCGACTACGATCTGAAACAGCACGAACAATTTTCCGGAAAAAAATTACAGTATTTTGATCCGGAATTAAACCAGAGTTATGTTCCCTATGTTGTAGAAACTTCAGTAGGATTAGATAGATTATTTTTATCGATACTTTCATCCGCATTAAATGAAGAGGTCCTTGAAGGCGGCGAGACGAGAATCGTTTTAAGCCTTCCTCCTGCCCTTGCGCCATACAAAGCAGCTATTTTCCCTTTGGTAAAAAAAGATGGTCTTCCTGAGCTTGCTGAGTCTATTTTGAACGATCTTAAATTTGAGTACAACATTGCTTATGATGAAAAGGACACTGTTGGAAAACGTTACCGTCGTCACGATGCTTATGGAACTCCTTATTGTATTACTGTAGATCATCAAAGCCTCGAAGATAAAACCGTAACGGTTCGTCACCGCGATACCATGGAGCAGGACAGGATAGCGATCTCTGATTTACCAGCCTTCTTAGAAGAAAGAGTAAGTTTAAAGAGTTTGCTTAAAATGCTTTAATTCTACAGAATAACATCGTATTTTAACAGTTAGATCTCCTTTAATAGCGACTCTAAAAACAATATGGTCCAATTTCGTTTACACGTTTTGTACCATTTGTTTTTTAGGATCGGCATACACCAAATGCCCTCGCACCAGGCTAAGCAACCAATACCCTGTCTCGAACGAAACAATTCAAATTAAAAAAAATAACTGTAAGGGTGTTTGATACAAATGAATGTTTGGGCCAATTTTTTATGAATTACAAGAAAGAATGGATAAACTAATCATTTGACTTTCAGTAAAGCAAATTCTTTATCAATTCTCTATCGCATTCATTTTTGTACACCGCATCGAGTTCTAAACTTGATATCTCCTTCAGATATGTTTATTTTTATCTTTTTCTCTGCTTCTCTACCAATAAATGAAATTAGCTTTCCTTATATGCAGTTTAGTTCTTACGATCGTTCAAAAATATTGGTCGCAAAATGGACTTGTAAAACATTTTGGTGTGGAAGACGGCCTGACGAGTAATCGGGTATATACCGCCTTTCAGGATCGTAAAGGTTATATATGGTTAGCCACCACAAATGGTGTAAGCCGCTTTGATGGGAAAGAATTTAAAAATTACACTTCTAATAACGGTTTACCCGACAATGATATTTTTGATATTGCAGAAGATGGTTTGGGAAGAATCTGGTTGAGCTGCTACAATGGAGAACCATGTTACATATACAATAATAAGGTTTTTACAACTTTAGAAGATCCATTGCTAAAACAAATTCCACAAAAGGGATATTTCAGGTTTAGCCATCTGGCAAACAAACTGATATTAACAAAGTCTGCTAACGGCGTAAGTTATGAGGTAGATAAAGCCGGGAATTTAAGACGAACCACCCTGCAGGGAATTTATTTCATAAGCTTTAAAAAAAACCTGCTTAACGTAATTTCATCAAAAACAAATACCGTTTTAACTTACTACTTACTCAATCCCGCTTACGAAAAAGTAGATTCCTTAAGTTTAAAGGGGAATCCTCTAAAGTTTGACGGAGTGGTTGAAATAGAAGAGCTCTGCGCGTCGGGGGAAGATAGTTTTGTAATTCTTTTAAAAGACGGACGTTGTCTGCGATACGAAATTCACAACAATAAGATCGCCTTCCTAACTTCTACTCAAAAAACAAAGGGCTTTACAAACGTGTATCATGAAGGAGGTAAATTGTGGATCAATGCACACAATCGCGGTATTATTCCTGTAACAGATCAATTTACAAAAGACCCAAAAAGAGAAGTACTTTTTGCGCAGCAAGCTATACAAAATTTTATGATTGACAGAGAAGGTAATTATTGGGCCTCTACTTCAGGAAAGGGTCTTTTTATGATCCCTAATAATAATTTTTCTTATTATAACACAAGTAGTGATCCTGAGCAAAACGATATTCTTAAATTGACTTCCCATCACCGCGAAATTTATCTTGGTTGCGCCACTTCCATTCTTAACTATCAGGGTGGCAACAAATCGTATGGCAATTCTTTTAACACCCTCAATCTCTTGCAGGGTAGAATTGTTGATATGTATTGCGATTCAATAAATGTAATTGCGGCAACAACCGAATGTGTTTTAATTTGTAATAAAAAAAATAAACAAGTAAAAAAAATTCCCGTTAACAATATAAAATGTATGCATAAAGGCTCAGGCCACTCCCTTTTGTTTGGCACGCATAGTGGGTGCTATCATTTATCTTTTCCGGATAAACTGACTACTATTTTTAATGGCAGAACTGTTGCCGTGTATCCA
>JAYSYG010000626.1:0-3145 GCA_043716685.1 Sphingobacteriaceae bacterium
GTACAATACCGTTAACCGTTAAAATACGGTAGGGTTATTTTTTTTCGTTTACCAGGTCCTTTACTTCCACACGCCCCAGCATACCATCCGTGGTCATAAGGCTTGTAGTTATTTTTGTTATGAACTGAAAATTTAAATAAGCAAAAGCTGCGAACAAAAAAAAGTGAAGAGGTTTAAAGAATTTAAAAACAATAAAGTTGGTAATGAATAAAATTCCCCCGAAAAAAATAAGACAACTATTTAATCCTATCTCCGGGATCAGATAAAATCCACACAAAAATGTAGCACAAATCCCTCCAACAGTAGAAATAGCGTACACCCTACCGCTTACTTTTCCTGCAAGATGGCTCTGTGTTGTTTGCACCAAAATAAAGAGAGGAGAAGTTGCTCCCAAAAAAAATACCGGTAAAAATAAAAGAACGGTGGCACTAAGAATAACACCCGGTAAAAAAGGTAAATAGGAAATTCTAGGCACTACATAGTAGCTAATTACAGGCATCAGCAAAATAAATAGTGCGGCTGCGTTTAGTATGCGGAAAAGATTTAGTGAATGTTGTTTTGATCTTTCGGAGATCACGCCGCCAAAGAAATATCCGGAAGCGAGCGCGGCAAGTGTTATGCCCATTACAGTGGCCCATACAAACAAACTACTTCCAAATACCGGTGCTAGCAACTTAGCCCCGCATAACTCTGCTGCCATTACTGCGGCGCCTTCTATAAAACTCAGTAACAGTAATTTTTTCTGCATGGCGCTTATGTTTGTGAATGGTACTCTATGAGTCCTTCAACCGGAGATTTGATCACGTTCCCGATCTCGTACCCATGTTTGTGTGCAACTTTGGCAATAAGATCTCTGTAATAATAACCAATGGATCCTACAGTATGCACCTTATATTTTTTAGAATCTGTGTACTTGCTGATCTGCTGCATAAAAAAAGAATCGAAACATTCTACCAGTATTTTATTCACGAAGGGATGTCCCAGGTGCTGGCTTACAAAGTGACTTACCGAAGCCAGGTATTTACCAGGCACACTTTTTTTATATACATTGTTTAAGATCACCTCTCTGTTATACCCTGCCTTTTCAAATGCTTCAGATAAATCTGCCGGAAGTGTTTCTTCAAAATAATCTCTTATAAAAAGCTTACCTATCTGTGAGCCTCCGCCATAATCACTCCACAGGTAGCCTGCCGAAGGTACGTTTTCAAGAATATCCTTTCCGTCGTAAAGACAGCTGTTACTTCCTGTGCCGAGAATAGAAGCGATCCCCCACTCTCTTTTGCAAAGGGCTCTGGCCGCAGCCAAAAGATCATGAGAAACATTTACTTTTGGAATATCCAGGGTTAACATCAGGCACTCTTCAATAAGTTTACAGTTTTCTAGTGTAGAGCAGCCGGTACCATAATAATGCAGCTCAGAAACATCGTGCAGGTAATCGTGAATATGGGGTTTTAAATGATTGAGTACCTCGAGACTGATCTGATCTTTGGTCTGAAAATAGGGATTAAAACCTATTGTCTTTACTTCTTTAATAATTTTTGAGCCTTTCAGGAGGATCCAGTCTGTTTTTGTTGATCCGCTATCGGCAATTAGTACGTACATAAGCGCAAAATAACAAAAAAAACCGTCTCTATCCAGAGACGGTTTAAATTTTTAAAGAATAAGTTTATTATCCGTTCGTTTCTTCTCCACCTGTGGAAGCCGGGGCATCTGTAGTATCTGTCGCCTCGGTAGAAGAGTTGATCGCCGCTTCTCTTGCAGCTAGTCTTTCAGCAATTTTAGCTGCTTTAGCTTCTTTTGCTGTTTCTTCTGCTTTATGGCGATCTTTTGCTTTCTTGGTAGTTTCAGTTTTTAAACGGTCGTGTTTACCAAGAATTTTTCCTGATTTTTCATCTAACCATTTGTTGAATTTTTCTTCAACCTGTGCTTCTGTTAAAGCGCCTTTTTTAACACCTTCTAATAAGTGTTTTTTCATCATAATACCTTTGTACGATAAGATCGCACGACATGTATCTGTTGGTTGAGCGCCTTTCATTAACCAATTCAATGTTGAATCGAAGTTAATGTCAATAGTTGCAGGGTTTGAATTAGGATTATAAACTCCTAATTTTTCAATGAATTTTCCATCACGTGGTGCACGACCATCCGCAACTACTAAATGAAAGAAAGCTTGATCTTTCTTACCATGTCTTTGTAGTCTAATCTTTACTGCCATTTTTTTGTTTTTTTTAAATTTGAGGTGGCAAATATCGTAATTTAATCTGGTTTAACCAAAAATAAGGTGAACATCTGCGCTTTTAACAGAGAAAAACCCTACTTTTGTAACGCCTAACAAACTTCCTATGCAAATTAAAGAAAGAGGAATTATCCTTATTCCAATTGACTTTACAAAACAATCTCTTGCCGCCGTTAAACAGTCTTATAATTTAGCCAAATATACCCATTCAAAGCTCGTACTACTTCACGTTTATGAGAATTCAGGTGACGAAAGTTACGAGGCTCTTGCAAAACTGGCAAAACAAACCGAGCAGGAAAGCACGGTACCTACCGATTTTATGAGTTTAAAAGGCGATATTTATGATGAAACCGACCGTGTGGCGGGTGAGATCGGTGCCACTTTAATTATCGCTGGACTCGAAAGTCACATGAAATTTCGTAACATTATTGGCTCAAGCGCAAGTAAATTGATTAGAAAGGCACCCTGCCCTGTTATTACCATCCGCGGTAACGATCATATGGACGGCTGCGAAAACATTTTGTTCCCTATCGATATTTCTCCTGAAACTCGTGAAAAAACAGATATGGCTATCCAGTTTGCGAAATATTTTGGGGCCAGCATCCGTATTATAGGCGTTTTTGATGCAAAAGACACGGATTACGAAAATAAACTCCTCGCCTACTCCCACCAGGTAAAACAATTCATAAAAAGTAAGGGAATTTCCTGCACCAACAAATCTGTTCCAACCACCGACATAGCTCAGACCATTGTAGATTACGCCAATAAAATAGAAGCGGATCTTATTATGATTATGAATAAACCTGATCTTGGAGTTTTAGACTTCTTTAAAGGAACTGATGCGCAAAGAATAGTAGATATCAGTAATATTCCGGTTATGACCATCCAGCCCATGAAACGCGAAAGCAT
>JAYSYG010000627.1:0-3126 GCA_043716685.1 Sphingobacteriaceae bacterium
TAAATACACCTTTTAAAAACTCCCCCGGACTAAATCCTTTTGGTAATTCATTTTGTCCGTTGGTTTTCAAAAAGAAGGAGTCAGCTGACACTATAAAAGCAGCACTGTCGCCTTTAGCCATCATCATCATTCCATCTTCAAAACTTCCTGCAAAAGAAGATTTTCTCATGGTAAAGGTCACTGACCCTGTTCCATCCTGGCTTACACTCTTGGAATCTACGATAACCGAGTCGGTTTTTTGTTTGGAGATCACATAATTAATAAGGATCCCGTCACCAATCTGTACCTTGGTACCAGCTTCGTCATGGTTAAAAAATTTGTAATGTAACCCATTCTCTGCTTTGGTATACCCATCAAACTTTGAATCGGAACAGGCGCCAAAAACGATTGCGATGGCTGCGGTTGCAAGTAGTGTTGCTTTTTTCATTTATTTTTTTGTTTTTGTAAATTTTCGCCGAAAATACTATTCCTTTTTAAGGAGTGTTTTCGCCTTTTTTTAAATCAATTAATTTTATTTCGTATACCAAGGGGGTGTATGGAGGAACAGTACCGTTACTGCTTCCATTTTCTCCAAAAGCAAGCCGTGAAGGTAATATTATTTTTGAATTCTCACCCAATTTTAAGCGGGCAATAACATAATTTAATCCTTTTAAGAGCTGGTCGGGAGTTCCGTAGATAAATTCGAAATCAACACCCGATTTTTCAAGGAATCTGCCATTTATATATTCACCTTTGTAGGCCACCGTTACAAGATCTCCCGGCTGCGGCAGTCTGTTGCCTTCACCACCCTCTCTGTAAACCCAATAGAATCCCAAAGGATCCAACGCTGCTTCCTTTTCAGCCCGGGTGCCAAAAAAACGCACAATTTGTTGCTCTTCCTTTTTCAGAAGATCATGGCTGATTTTAACAAAGTCCTCTTTTGATAAAACCTTTTTTATTTTCAAGTTTACTTTTACAATAGAATCCTTCTTACTGAAATAAGGAATTGCAGAAGATCTAAACTGTTGGCGAAAAAAATCAGTTGTCTTTATTAAAACGCAGGCGCTGTCGAGCCCAGAACATCTTAGAATGTAATTTTTAAGAAAATTATCATTTTCCAGGGAATCATTTTCCAGGTAAAATTTATCATTAAGATTGTTAAAACTATCCCAAAATACAGAATCGGATTGAGTGCTGAAACTTGCTGAAACCCACGCCACTTTATTGTGCGAATGACCGGAGCTGTCTGAATCAAAAGAAATAAGTTGATAATAATAACCAGAAGGATGCAGAGTAAATCCATTCTCCTTAACTTTTTGCCTACACGAAAAGTTAAAGAAACAGAGTAAACAAACTGAAATTACCGGGAGGATAGATTTTTTCACGATTAGGTTAGCGAAGGTAAATATAATACCAATTTGAAATATATTTTAGCCCAAAACTAAAATATATTTCAGCGGGTTGGCATGAGCGTGGTAATTGGTAAACCGCATTTAGACAGCAGAAGCCTTTGAAAAAGGCGAACTGGCTGTCTTAGTGCGGGTAGTCCCGATATAGTGTTTGTAAGGATTTATTTTTCCAACGAAGCTCTGAAATTCATACAAACACTATATCGCAGACAGTTGTCTTTTCAACTGTTTAGGGGTAAATACCGATACTACATGAAATTAGTACAATAATACCGAATGGAAAAATAATTTAGTATCCAATTATTTTCCTTCGGCATAATACCATCTAAGATTTGGCATAGTCCTTTGGACTATTTTACAAATCAAGATGGTATAAGACCCAAGTCGCAATTGGACTTCTATGAATGTGCAATCGGTATAACTATCACAAAAAAACTCTCCGGTTTGCGGAGAGCTTTTATCATTAATTTTCAAGAATGCTCAGGATAAGTAATCTCTAACCTTTCGCGAAAAGCAAAAGCTAAGAGCACAATCCTTCGGCTATCGCTCAGGATAAGTAATCTCTAACCTTTCGCGAAAAGCAAAAGCTAAGAGCTTACTTACATCATTCCACCCATGCCGCCCATATCTGGTGCGCCACCCATAGATGGTTTTTCTTCTTTTTTCTCTGCTAAAACGCAATCTGTAGTTAAAAGCATTGCTGCCACAGAAGCTGCATTTTCTAAAGCTACACGCGCTACTTTAGTAGGATCAATAACACCTGCTTTTAGTAAGTTTTCGTATACTTCTGTTCTTGCATTGAATCCAAAATCATCTTTTCCTTCTTTCACACGCTGAACAACAATTGAACCTTCAATACCGCAATTGGTACAGATCTGACGTAATGGTTCTTCCAACGCGCGTTTTACGATTGCAATACCCGTATTTTCATCTTCATTAGCGCCTTTTAATTTACTGATCGCTTCAATGGCACGGATATAAGCCGTTCCACCTCCCGGTACAATTCCTTCTTCCACTGCGGCACGCGTAGCAGCTAAAGCATCGTCCACCCGGTCTTTTTTCTCTTTCATTTCCACTTCACTTGCTGCACCAATATATAATACGGCAACACCGCCTGCTAATTTAGCCAAACGTTCCTGTAATTTTTCTTTATCGTAATCAGAGGTAGTAGATTCGATCTGCGCTTTGATTTGGTTTACACGTGATGTGATATCAGCTTTTTTACCTGAACCATTTACAATCGTAGTATTGTCTTTGTCAATGGTTATTTTTTCAGCTTTACCAAGATCGGTCAACTGCATATCTTCCAGTTTACGGCCTTGTTCTTCGCTAATGTAAGTTCCACCAGTGAGTATCGCAATATCTTCAAGCATTGCTTTACGACGATCACCGAACCCTGGTGCCTTTACTGCACAAATTTTAAGATTTGCACGTAAGCGATTCACAACTAATGTTTGTAATGCTTCTCCATCAAGGTCTTCCGCAATAATCAATAATGGCTTTCCTGTTTGTACTGCTTTTTCAAGAATCGGTAACAATTCTTTCATAGCTGAGATCTTCTTTTCGTAGATCAATACATAAGGACTTTCCATTACCACTTCCATTTTGTCAACATTTGTTACAAAGTATGGAGAGATGTAACCACGGTCAAATTGCATTCCTTCAACTACCTCAACAGTTGTATCGGTACCTTTTGCTTCTTCAACAGTAATAACTCCTTCTTTTTTCACTTTGCCCA
>JAYSYG010000628.1:0-3125 GCA_043716685.1 Sphingobacteriaceae bacterium
CTTTTTAATAAGTGGCCGCGTGCTAATGGATCCAAATGAAAAAATCAATATTCCCTCAAAAAAATTCAGTGTTTTTGAAGATTTTGCCGATTTTAAGAAATGGCTTTGACCTTTCTCTTTAATAGTATTTAAGACTGAAAATTTTTTTCAGTCTTTTTTTTTGCCGTAATTTACAAGACTATGCAACCGCTATTTTTATATAACACCTTAACGCGAAAAAAAGAAGAATTCAAAGCAATCAATCCACCGTTTGCCGGCCTGTATGTGTGTGGACCCACAGTATATAGCGATGTACACCTTGGAAATTGTCGCACCTTTATTTCTTTTGATCTGATTTACCGCTACCTGTTGCATTTGGGTTACAAAGTACGGTATGTTCGGAATATCACAGATGCAGGACATTTGGAAGGTGACCGCGATGAAGGCGACGATAAATTTGCAAAGAAAGCCAAGCTCGAACAACTTGAGCCTATGGAGATCGTACAAAAATATACGGTTGGGTTCCGCGATGTAATGCGTGAGTTTAATACACTGCCGCCAAGTATTGAACCGACTGCGACGGGGCACATCTCTGAACAAATAGAAATGGTGAAGGAGATCATAAAGAACGGCCTGGCATACCACGTAAATGGAACAGTTTATTTTGATGTAGAAAAATACAGCAGGGAGTTTAATTATGGTCAGCTTACCAATCGTAAGCTGGAAGAGCTTTTAGAAGGAACAAGAGAGTTAGGGGGACAGGATGAAAAAAGAGGCAGGCTGGATTTTGCATTGTGGATAAAAGCAAAACCGGAAACCATTATGCGCTGGCCTTCACCATGGGGCTGGGGTTTCCCGGGATGGCACATCGAATGCTCGGCAATGAGCAGGAAGTATTTAGGAGATACCTTTGATATTCATGGTGGAGGTATGGATCTGCAGGCCACCCACCATACCAATGAAATTGCACAATCACAGGCATGTTACCATAAGGTGCCGGTAAACTATTGGATGCATACCAATATGCTTATAGTTAATGGTGTAAGGATGTCAAAAAATGCGGGGAACGGTTTTTTGCCCGGAGAATTATTTACAGGAAATCATCCCTTATTGGAGCGCGGCTACAGGCCAATGGCCGTTAAATTTTTTATGCTTCAAACGCATTACCGCAGCACGCTTGATTTTAGTAACGAGGCGCTACAGGCCAGCGAAAAGGGATTTGAGCGGTTAATGGACAGCTATAAAACGCTGCAAACACTCCCGGCTTCGGCTTCTTCGAATGAAAATATTAAAGCCATACAAGATAAATGTTACGAGGCTATGAACGATGATTTTAATACTTCGGTATTGATTGCACATTTGTTCGATGCCTCAAGAATAATTAATTCTACGAATGATAAAAAAACAAATCTAACACAGCAGGATATAGATTTGTTAAAAAAATTATTTAATGATTTTTTATTCGACGTTCTCGGTCTAAAACAAATGGAAGGAGATAACCGCATGGATGCCGCACTCGAGAAAGTAATGGAACTTGTTCTTGATATGAGAGCTAAAGCAAAGACAGGTAAAGATTTTAAGTTGAGTGATGAGATCCGGGATAAACTAATTGCAGCCGGAATACAAATAAAAGATACAAAAGAAGGAAGTACCTGGAAAGTTTAAGATTATGAAATTTGAAATGACCCGATTAAAAAAAAACACGCTCCTTATTCTGATTTATACTATTTGTTGTAGTCCGATTATTTTTTCTTGTGGAGATCCTAAAAAGGAAGAGCCTAAAACTGCCGAACTTCCGAAGGTTAAACCGATACCTGTAATTTCGTATAAACTTGTAGCCACGTATTCACATGATACAACAGCGTTTACCGAGGGATTTTTATTTCACGATAAAAATTTGTTTGAGAGTACGGGAGACGTGGATTACTTGCCGCAGACAAAGTCCACCCTGGGAATAGTGGATCTGAACTCGGGAAAACTGAATGTAAAAGTGGAAATAGACAGGGACTTGTATTTTGGTGAAGGAATGGTTATTCTCAACAATAAGATCTATCAGCTTACTCTCCAGAGTCATGTAGGTTTTATTTACGATGCTAAAACGTATAAAAAGATCGGCCAGTTTAATTATACTAACGAAGGATGGGGTCTCACAACAGACGGTAAAAATATTATTATGAGCGATGGCACGTATAATCTCACGTATCTTGATCCAAATGACCAGAAGGTAATTAAAACGCTGGCAGTAACCGAAGGAGGATACGGCCTCGATCATCTTAACGAGCTGGAGTACATCAAAGGATTTATTTATGCCAATGTGTGGATGACCAATTACATTGTGAAGATTGATCCCGAAAACGGTGAAGTAGTTGGTAAAATAGACCTCGATGACCTAAACGTTAAAAGCAAGGCCAAAAAGCCACGCTGCATGGAAATGAATGGGATCGCTTATGATTCCATAGCCGATAGAATTCTTGTTACCGGAAAAATGTGGCCGGATATTTTCGAGATCAGCTTTGCGCATTAAGCGTAAACCTTAACTTATTCACACATTAAAAAAAGACTTTTATTAACGGTAAAATTTAATTTTCTTTATAAAAAGAAATAGCATGAAATACTTTTCTCTTCTCTTCTTTATTTTCTTAGCCTCAGTAATTGTATCAGCCCAATCTGGCATGGTAAAAGGGTACATTATTACCGAAAAAGGCGATACAATGAGAGGCGAAGCAAAGGTAAATCCTAAAAAGGAAATCGATAATTACAGCAAAGTTAATTTTAAGGATGAAAGCGGGGTACAAAAAATGTACAGGCCTACAAAGATAAAAGGATACGGATTTAATACTGAAAATTATATTTCAATGGACTCGCCTGAAGACAGAAAATTCTATAAAGTATTGGCTGCCGGTGAAATTAATTTTTATAAGCTTGGATATAAAGCCATGCGCATGAATGCCTTGGTTTTTGAAGTGGAGTATTACATGTCGCGCCGGGGTGACACCGAATTAGTTTTAATTAAAGAATCTAAATTTAAAAAACAAATGGCTGAATGGATGAAGGACAAGCCTGAATTTATGGAAGCTTACGGAGACGAGAAAAAATTTAATTTAGAAAAGGCTCTTGCAGCTATAAACAATTATAATTCCTGGAAA
>JAYSYG010000629.1:0-3123 GCA_043716685.1 Sphingobacteriaceae bacterium
ATCGTGTTTATCCAAGTGTGGATGAAAACAAATTAGCGAAGATGGGGATCAGGGGAAAAATACACAAAGCGTTTTACGATGCGATTAAATAATTACCGAAAATCATCAGTTTAACTGATGATTTTCGGTCATTTTGTTTTTAATATTTTTTGTAATTTATTTTCTAAAAAGTCGTGAAGGCCATACACCATAATGTTTTTAGACATAGCGTATGCCATTTTCTGGTAGGGTGTAATTATAATAGCCGTATTACATTTTAAGTCTTCAATGCACTCGTAGAACCCGCGGGTTAAATTCGGTTCGTTGCTGGTTTTTATTTCGATGCAGGCAATGGGTTTTATCCCTTTTACAAGAACCAGGTCCATTTCACTGCCGTCGTGTGTGCGGTAAAAAAACGGATGGATTGTTGAAGGTAATAACGGGATGATTTGTTCTAAAACATATCCTTCCCATGCATTTCCAATGGCAGGGTTATAAAACATATCTCTGGATATATCAATATTGGTTAAATAGTGTAATAAACCACTATCCCGTATATAAACTTTCGGGCTTTTCACAAGCCTTTTTTTTGCATTCGTAGAATAAGCCGGAAGTTTTCGTAGCATAAAGGCTCCCTCTAAATAGTCTATATAACGATTAATAGTTGTTGGGCTAACGTCCAGTCCCTTTGCAAAGGATTGTGCATTCCATACGCTACCGTGGAAATGGCCCAGCATGCGCCACAGTTTATACATTAATTCACTCGAAAAACTCACTCCAAATAAAGTATTCAGGTCGCGTTCAATAAATGTTCTGAAAAAATTATTTAACCACTGAAAGCATTCTTTTTCGTTTTTTGCTAGCCATGCGTCCGGAAAACCTCCCCTGAACCAATGTTTGGTGACATCAGACTCTTTTTTATAAATTTCCAACAGGTTAAAGGGGGCAACCTCCGTGTATGCAATTCTTCCGGCAAGTGTTTCTGAGACACCCTGTATCAGGTGAGGTGATGCTGAACCTAATAGCAAGTACTTTCCTTTTGTTTTGTTTTTGTCAACCAACGAACGAAGTAACTCATATAATTCAGGTAAGCGTTGAACTTCGTCTATAATAATTGTGTGTGCTTTTAACGAACTAAGAAAGTATTCCGGGTCCCTGAATTTGCTTTTATCAGACGGACTTTCAAGATCAAAATACAGGTTAGTTGTTTTTTTGGTATAATATAATTGGTTTGCTAATGTCGTTTTTCCACACTGCCGTGGACCAATAATTGCCACTACAGGAAATTGCTTCATGTAGCCGGCTATTTCTTTTTCTTTAAGGCGCCTTATCATTTCACAAAGGTAATTAACTATTACCGAAATTCCAATATATAACTGATGATTTTCGGTCATATTTATTTTGGAGAAGCTGCTAAATTGTATTAAATTTGAATCGTGAAACTCTTAATTCTTACACAGTATTTTCCTCCGGAAGTGGGCGCTCCTCAAAACAGATTATTTGAACTGGCGATTCGTTTATCTAAAGCCGGCGTTGATATTACAGTTCTTACCGCCATGCCCAACTATCCTCAGATGGAAATTTATGAAACTTACCGCGGTAAAAATTATGTGTATGAAGAAATGGAGGGACTAAAGATCCACCGGTCTTCAATCTACGTTTTTAAAAGTAAATCAATCGTTAGCAGGCTCAGAAATTATTTTTCATTTGTGTATTCAAGCGCCAGGGTTGGTAATTCAAAACTAGGTAATTTCGATTTTCTGCTTTGTGAGTCTCCTCCCTTATTTTTAGGCTATAGCGCCATGTATCTTGCAAAGCGTAAAAAAGCCGGGCTTATTTTTAACGTAAGCGACCTATGGCCGGAAAGTGCTGAGAAATTAGGAGTTGTAAATAATAGATATCTTCTTAGGCTTGCTTATAATCTTGAAGAACGTCTTTATAAACGCTCTATTCTTGTCACGGGTCAAACACAAGGTATTTGCGCGAACATTAATCAGCGGTTCCCTTCTGTAAAAACATATTGGTTGCCTAATGGTGTCGATCTCAATTATTACGATCCTTCTAAAATTGAGAATACGGCGTGGCGCAAAGAAAACGGATTTTCAGAAACAGATTTTATTTTTTTATATGCCGGAATTATAGGAATAGCACAAGGACTGGAAGTTATTCTGAGTGCAGCAAAAGAATTTAAAAATGAATTTCAGGTGAAATTTGTGTTGATGGGAAGTGGGCCGGAAAAAAGCCGGTTACTTGCTTTAAAAGAAGAACTTTCCCTTTCGAATATCTTTTTTTTAGAACCTGTTACAAAAAAGAATATGCCTTTTGTTCTAAAGAGTATTAATGCCGCCATTATTCCTCTTCGTAAGCTTGAGTTATTCCTGGGTGCAATTCCTTCAAAGGTCTTTGAAAATCTTTCGATGCAAATCCCCATTTTATTAGGCGTGGATGGTGAAGCGCGTGATCTTTTTATCCGGCAGGGAAACTGTGGTTTGTATTTCGAGCCGGAAAACGCAGAAGAGTTGGTAAAAGCCATTTACATTTTGATAAACAACAAAGACCTTACACTGCAACTTGGCCAAAATGGAAGAAAATTTGCCAATAATAATTTTAACCGTGAAATAATTGCCCAAAAGTTTTATGAGGAACTCATGAAGCTTTAATGGTTTCAAAATCCTATATTAGTAACTTTAATTGATATATGGAAGTCAGCCTGAAACAGAAACTTTTTTATTTTTTCCCTGTCCTGTTTTGCTTCTGTTTGCCGTTTGGATCACTTGTACTATCCGGCCTGATTGTTCTCTGGATTCTTTCTTCCTTTTTGAATATTGATGTAAAAAAATTAAAAAGTGGCTTATTCAACCGGAGGCTGACACTTTTTTGTATCTTTTTTTTCCTTACTGTTACAAGTGCTTTGCTTTCCACGAATAAGGAGGAAGGTGCTTTTGCTGTGGAGGTCAAATTAACTTTTTTCTTTTTCCCTTACCTGTTTTTTTGCTTTCAGTGGCCCGTCGAAATTTTAAAGCGTTGCATTATTTCCTTTGTTTCCGGCTGTTTTTTTGCTTGTCTTTATTTAATTGCAAGGGCTTTTTTGTATGCATTTAACGGTGAACCTGAATACTTTTTTTACACCCTCTTCTCCGATTT
>JAYSYG010000630.1:0-3120 GCA_043716685.1 Sphingobacteriaceae bacterium
GTATGCGAGAATGGTGTTTGCACTCCTATTGAAAGTTTAGTTTAACGGTTTCGTTTCTGTTTTTTTACATTTTTTAATTCCATACTGCTCTTTTTAAAATTAACTTTGCGCCCATGAACAAAAGGATCTTTACTTTTATTTCTGTTTCTTTTTCGGTTGCACTTTTGGTTTTAATTTGTTTCCAGGTTTACTGGATAAGAAAGGATTACCTTGTACGCGAGGAGCTTTTTAAAAGTAAAGTCGACGATGCTTTAAATAATACCAACATTAAATTAGAGAAGCTCGATCCCCGCTCTAACTACACAAAAATTACAGAGCGTACCCAGGGCATCTTTCAACCTAATTTTAAAGGACAAAAAAACCTGGGGTTTAGTGTTAAATCTGAATTCAGTGTTGATAGCAGTGGTCACCAGATAATTCATTTTAAGGAAAACGAACTTACAAGTGATACGTCTATTAAATTTGACGCTTCGTCTTTAGGTTTTTTAAATTATTTACGCGAACAACAATCCCGTTTGCAGTCATCACAAAACAAAGATCTTTTTAACCAGGGAACAGGAAATAGTTTTTTCGAATTAACCAATACACGAACCTATTATCCAAATCGCAGACAAAAAGTAGACACTCTTCTTTTAGACTCTATACTCAGCAATGAACTAAAGAAAGAAAAGATCATCGCAAAGTATAATTATTACCTCACGTCCCTTTACCCCGGCAGCCCCCATCACAGCGACTTAAAGCAGGCACAAAACATGTCCGATTCACTGGGCGTGGAGCATTACATGATAAACCTTGCGCCCAACAATAGTTTTATTGCCCCTGAATACCTTATCCTTTATTTTCCAACGCAAAACCGCGATGTTTTTAAACAGATGTGGCCGTTTTTAATTACCTCTATTGTTGTTATCCTTATTCTGACCTTCTCGTTCTATTATATTATGGTAAGCAACCTAAAACAGAAAAAATTATCCGTGATCAAAAATGATTTTATCAGTAATATGACCCACGAGTTTAAAACCCCTATCAGTACTATTTCACTGGCAAGTGAAATGCTCGGCGACGACAGTATTTCTCAAACTCCTGAAAAAAAACAACGTTACCTTAAAATGATCAGGGATGAGAACAAGCGGCTCAGTGTTTTAGTGGAAAGCATTCTGCAAACGTCTATTCTTGATAAAGGAGAATTCAAATTAAAATTAAGTGAGGTCGATGTTCATGAGATCATTAATACGGCGATAAATAATACCCATTTACTTATCAGTCAACGACAAGGCTCGGTGCATACCTTTTTGAAAGCACAGAAATTTAAATTACAGGCAGACCGTGTGCATTTAACCAATATTATTTTTAACCTCATCGATAATGCGATCAAATACTCGCTGGGGGTTCCTGAAATTACCATTTCAACCTACAATACTGCCGAGGGGATCATGATCCAGGTGAAAGATAACGGGATTGGCATTTCCAAGGAAAACCAACGCAAAATATTCGACAAATTCTACAGGGTTCCAACCGGCAATGTGCACAATGTAAAAGGCTTCGGACTAGGACTTTCCTACGTACTGGCGGTTATTCTTAAACATAACGGCACCATTTCAGTTAACAGCGAAGTTGGAAAAGGAAGTACATTTAATGTTCACCTCCCTATTTGACAATAAATGTTAAAATTGTTAAAATGGCATGTTAAGTGTTTATCTTTAATTAATAATTTAACATTTAGAACGCATGGAAACTGTTAAAACTAAAATCTTACTAGTGGAAGACGATCCAAGTCTTGGGCCCCTATTACAAGAGTATTTGGAAGCAAAAGGTTTTGAAACAAAACTAGCTGATGATGGAAAAAAAGGCGGTGATCTGTTTTTTAAAGGTACTTTCGATCTCCTTTTATTGGACGTTATGATGCCTGTAAAGGATGGATTAACGTTAGCAAAAGAAATCCGCGTGGTAGACAAAAATATTCCAATCATCTTCCTTACTGCTAAAAGCATGAAAGAAGATACTATTGAAGGCTTTAATGCCGGCGCCGATGACTATATTACCAAGCCGTTTAGTATGGAAGAATTAATGGCGCGTGTAACAGCGGTTTTACGCCGCACAAATAAGGTTCGTTCGTCAGAAGGTGACGACGTTGATTTTAAAGTGGGTAAATACCAATTCAACTCTGAGAAACAGATCCTGCAACATAATGGTGTAGAACAAAAACTTACTACAAAAGAAAGTCAATTACTTCGTTTGTTATGCATCCATAAAAATGATGTGTTAGACAGAACGTTTGCATTAAAATCCATCTGGCACGATGACAATTATTTTAATGGCCGAAGTATGGATGTTTACATAGCCAAACTTCGTAAATATTTAAAAGACGACTCTAAAGTGGAAATCATTAATATTCACGGTAAAGGATTTAAATTATTGGTGAATCAATAATTTTTAAACGCGATACAAATAAAAAAACCGCCTCATATGAAGCGGTTTTTTTGTTGGTGCAAATTTTCTATTTCAGTAACGTTACGTTTCCGATTTTACTATATACCTCTCCGTTCAGATCTTTGTACCTGAGCTTATAAACATAAGTATCTTCCTTCAACTGCTCTTCAGCTTTGTTCTGCGTGGTACCATCCCAGCCTTTTGTATAGTCTTTTGTAGCAAATACGCTATGGCCCCAACGGTCAAAGATTTCAAGATTATATGTTTCTGTATCTAAACCATAAAGAGAAAATACAGGTTTAAATACATCGTTTAATCCATCGTAATTAGGTGTAAATGAATTAGGGATAAAAACACTGAAGTCGTTTTTTACTTCTATAAACCGGCTTACCTGATCTCTGCAATTATGTACATTCGTTGCGGTTAATGTAACCTTGTAATTACCAATCTGTGGGAAGTAAATAACCGGGTTTATTTCGTAGCGTTCGTTTAAACCAACTACCGTCCAGGCATAACGGTTATTTTTAAGCGAGCTGCTTAAATTAATAAACGTTACTTCGGGATTATCAATTGTTATTTCGTCAGGAGAGAATACAAAATCTGCTTTTGGAGTTTCAAACACATTAATTGGCGGAAGCACGATTTGTGTGGAGCAACCCTTTGCATCATTATCTTCATAGGAAAAAACCGGCG
>JAYSYG010000064.1:0-2404 GCA_043716685.1 Sphingobacteriaceae bacterium
CACGCCGCAGAGTGATAGCAAAAAAATAATCTCAATAAGAATTTTTAAAAGCGGTCATTCTGGCAACAGGCTGACCGTTTTTTTTAACACCCTACCAACTATAGCCTATAAACAATAGACTATAAACTAAAACTAACAATTAATAAGAAATAAATAAAATGGCAATTACAGCAGCAGAAGTAAACAAATTACGCCAGCAAACAGGTGCAGGCATGATGGATTGTAAAAAAGCATTAGAAGAAAGCAATGGCGATTTTGAAGCCGCTGTGGATTTTCTTCGTAAAAAAGGCGCAAAAGTTGCAGCTAACCGCGCTGACCGCGATGCAAAAGAAGGCGTGGTTTTAGCTAAAACTTCTTCCGATAATAAAACAGCAGTAGTTATCAGTATCAATTGCGAAACTGATTTCGTGGCACAAAACGCAGATTTTATACAGTTTGCTGAAACAGTTGCCAGTATTGCCTTAACAAAACAACCGGCTACAGTTGAAGAATTAAAATCATTGCCATACAACAGCGAAATCACCGTTGCTGATAAATTTTTAGATCAAATTGGTAAGATCGGAGAGAAAATCGATATCGGGTTTTATAGTATTGTTACAGCTCCACAAGTAGTAGGATACATTCATCCGGGCAACCGTTTGGCAGTTGCAGTTGGCTTCAATAAAGCTGTTACTGCGGAAGTTGCCAAGAACATAGCTATGCAGGCAGCTGCAATGGCTCCTGTAGCAATTGACAAAGACGACGTTGATAGCACAACTATTAACCGCGAACTTGACATTGCACGCGAAACAACCCGTGCTGAAGGCAAACCCGAAGATATGGTTGAAAAGATCGCACAGGGTAAATTAAATAAATTCTATAAAGATTCCACTTTATTAAACCAGGAATTTTTTATTGATAACAAAATGACGGTTCGCCAGTTTTTACAGGGTGTAGAGAAAGACCTCACGGTTTCAGCTCTTAAACGTTATTCACTAGCATAATTATTAAATCCCGGCTTTTAGTCGGGATTTTTTTTGACATTTTTAAAGAGTGCCACCCGTTAGAGCCGGTGGGCATCCGCGAAATAAAAGCCACAGATTTCACGGATAACACAGATTTCATTCTCAGTGTAATCTGCGTAATCTGTGGCAAAAAAGATGAAGCATAGCTTCAAAGAATTAAATCTAAAAGAAATTAAAAACTACCTGTCATTTCAATTGCAGTTTGAAAGGTAAAAAGAACTACCATGAAATACAAACGTATACTTTTAAAACTTAGCGGTGAAGCCTTAATGGGTAATAAAGGCTTTGGGATTGACCAGGAACGCCTGATGGAATACGCTCACGAAATAAAAACCGTATATAATGCCGGCTGCCAGGTAGCAATTGTTATCGGTGGTGGGAACATTTTTCGCGGTATACAAGCAGAAAAAGGTGGAATGGACCGTGTACACGGCGACTATATGGGAATGCTGGCCACTGTTATTAATAGTATGGCCATTCAAAGTGCGTTGGAGGGTCTTGGTGTTCATACACGCCTGCAAAGCGCTATTAAAATGGAACAAATTTGTGAGCCTTATATACGCCGTAAAGCTGTAAGACATCTGGAAAAAGGCCGTGTGGTGATTTTCGGCGCCGGCACTGGGAATCCTTATTTTACAACGGATACAGCTGCTACACTGCGTGCCATCGAAATTGAAGCAAATGTTATTTTAAAAGGAACACGTGTAGATGGGATCTATACTGCTGACCCTGAAAAAGACAAAACCGCTACCAAATACGAAACCATTTCTTTTGATGAAGTATACAGCAAGGGCCTTGAGGTAATGGATATGACGGCTTTCACACTTTGCAAGGAAAATAATTTACCCATCATTGTGTTCGACATGAACAAAAAAGGTAATCTTAAAAATTTAATTGAAGGTGAAAAGATCGGGACCTTGGTGGAAATGTGATTGAATGGAAAATGTAAAAGGGAATATGTAAAATGTTGAAAAAGCTTATTTCTTTTATTTCGTATTCTTTTTTAATCTTTCGTTTTCTGCCTCCAACATTTTTATATACTTTTCTTTATAATCATCTTTATGAAAGTGCATATTCTCTACTTTTATACTCAAGGTACCAAATGCTCATGTTGTTCTTTTTAGGGTACGTGGTGTTAAATTCAGAGCGTGTAATTTTCAATACACCGCTAGCCTTACAACTGCGCATGGTGATGGAATTTACAGCGTAGATGCTAATTACACAGTAGACAAAAACCTAACCACTCCCTGTATTTTTGAAAATCTTACGAAAGGCATTTATGTAAACAACGTTAACCCTTTAAAAATACCTGCTATTACCAATACCAAGTTTATAGGGAATGCGTATGGTGCTTATTTTATGAATGCGTATTACCTGGCCTTTCAAACCAACACCATTCA
>JAYSYG010000631.1:0-3119 GCA_043716685.1 Sphingobacteriaceae bacterium
GACTTATTTTTTATATTTTTACTAATTAGTACAATTCTTCAGAATTTAGTTCTAAACTCTGAATCTAATTTCACACTTTTGGCCTTACAGATCTGAATTCCGGTTAATTCGGCACAAAAACTTCTCCTTAAGAGCCATTTAGGCATTCAAAATTCACAAAACACGACTAAATTTCAGTTCTTTACACTTGGAACAGAATATGCTTGTTGCTTTATAAAATTACTAGGCATGAACCTGAACAACTATACTATAAAATCGCAGGAGGCCATCCAGCAAGCTGTACAAATAAGTACAAATAATGGCCAGCAAGCAATTGAACCTGCACACGTACTAAAAGGAATTTTAGAAGTAGATGAAAACGTAACGCCTTTTATCCTTAAAAAACTAAATGTAAATCCTGCTTCTTTTTTGAAAATGGTGGACAGTATTATTACTTCCTACCCTAAGGTTAGCGGTGGACAGCCACATCTTTCTGTTGCTGCAAATAAAGCGCTGGCAAAAGCAACCACGTATTTAAAAGAATACAACGACGAATTTGTATCCATAGAACATTTGCTCTTGGGCTTACTGCATTCAGGCGATAGTACCGCAAATCTTATGAAAGATGCAGGAATCAAAGAAAAAGAAATGAAGGCTGCTATTACCGAGCTCCGCAAGGGAGAACGCGTAACGAGTCAGTCGCAGGAAGAAACGTATAACTCTCTCAATAAATTCGCGATCAATTTAAATCAGCAGGCACAGAACGGAAAACTCGATCCGGTAATTGGAAGAGATGAAGAAATCCGTCGTGTATTGCAGATCTTATCGCGCCGTACAAAAAATAACCCCATTCTTGTCGGCGAGCCGGGTGTTGGTAAAACAGCCATCGCTGAAGGCCTTGCTCACAGGATCATTAACGGAGACGTTCCTGAAAATTTAAAAACAAAACAGGTTTTTTCTCTCGATATGGGCGCTTTAATTGCCGGTGCAAAATTTAAAGGTGAATTTGAAGAGCGTTTAAAGTCTGTGGTGAAAGAAGTAATTGGCGCAGCTGGAGAAATAATTTTATTTATTGATGAGATCCATACACTTGTAGGAGCCGGTGGGGGTGGTGAAGGGGCAATGGACGCCGCAAATATTTTAAAACCTGCTTTGGCCCGCGGTGAATTAAGAGCGATAGGCGCAACCACCTTAAACGAATATCAAAAGTATTTCGAAAAAGATAAGGCCCTTGAGCGCCGCTTTCAAAAAGTAATGGTGAATGAGCCAAGTGCTGAAGATGCAATTTCTATATTGCGTGGCATCAAGGAAAAATATGAAACACATCATCATGTGCGAATAAAAGATGAGGCAATTATTGCTGCCGTTGAATTATCGCAGCGTTATATAAATGACCGTTTCCTTCCGGATAAAGCGATCGATCTAATGGATGAAGCCGCTTCAAAATTAAGGATGCAGATCAATTCCATGCCAATTGAGTTGGATGAAGTGGAACGTAAGATCATGCACATTGAAATTGAGCGCGAAGCCATTAAACGTGAAAATGCAGATGCAAAGGTAAAGGAATTGAACAAAGAAATTGCCGAACTACAGGACAAGCGTTCTTCTTTAAGGGCCCGCTGGCAATCTGAAAAAGAAACGATCGAGAACGTTCAGAAAATTAAAGCGGAAATTGAAGATCTGAAAGTGCAGGCCAATAACCTTGAAAAACAAGGGGATTACGGAAAGGTAGCGGAGATACGCTATGGAAAAATTAAAGAAGCGGAGGCTAAGTTGGTAGATTTTGAGAAAAATTTACAAGCTGCTAAAGATAGTGGATCACAATTACTAAAAGAAGAAGTAGATAGTGAAGATATAGCAGCAGTAATCAGTTCATGGACGGGCATTCCGGTGAAGAGCATGTTGCAAAGCGACAAAGATAAATTGTTGCACCTGGAAGAAGAACTGCATAAACGTGTTGTTGGCCAGCATGAGGCAATAGAAAGTATTTCAGATGCAGTGCGCAGAAGTCGTGCAGGTTTACAGGATGCTAAACGCCCGATCGGTTCCTTTATTTTCTTAGGAACCACAGGCGTTGGTAAAACAGAATTAGCAAAAGCTTTGGCGGATTTTCTTTTCAATAACGAAAATTCCATGACACGTATTGACATGAGTGAATACCAGGAGCGTCACGCAGTGAGCCGCCTGATAGGTTCTCCTCCTGGCTATGTCGGTTACGAAGAAGGTGGACAGTTGACTGAGGCTGTAAGAAGAAAACCGTATAGCGTAGTATTATTGGATGAAATAGAAAAAGCGCACCCGGATGTTTTTAATATACTGCTACAGGTATTAGATGACGGCAGACTTACCGATAATAAGGGACGTACCGTAAATTTTAAAAATACGATCATTATTATGACGAGTAATATTGGATCCCATTTGATCCAGGAAAATTTTGACAAGCTCACTGATAAAAACAGAGACGCGGTTCTGGCTAAAACAAAATTAGAGGTTTATGAACTTTTGAAAAAAACAATCCGTCCGGAATTTTTAAACCGGATCGATGAAGTGATAATGTTTGAGCCACTAACAAGAGATAATGTTTCTGAAATTGTGAAAATGCAATTCGAAGGAATTCGTAAACAGCTGGCAGAACAAAATTTAAGGATCACTGCTACTGAAGAAGCCCTGGACTGGTTGTCACAGCTGGGTTACGACCCGCAGTTTGGGGCAAGACCTGTAAAACGTGTTATGCAAAAACAGATTCTGAATGAATTGTCAAAACAATTGCTTGCAGGTACAGTAAATAAAGACAATGAGATCATTTTGGATATGTTCGATAACAAATTGGTATTTCGTAATCAGTCGGTGGCAGCATAAGCTTGGATTTAATCTCATACCTAAAGAGGTCGGATCCAAAAACGGCCTCTTTTTTTATCCACTTGTAAAAAAATCTCAACCACCTTCTCAATCCATGAAAACTTGGGTTAAATTTGTATTCATATATTATAATGAAAAAAATTATTCCTGCACTACTTTGCTTTTTATTCCTGGTACAATGCAAAAAAGAAGACGCACCCGATCCGGAAATTCCGTTAACACCTGCTCCTGCAACCGGTAACCTGAGTGGAAACGTAAAGCATTACAACCAGTTTGGAACC
>JAYSYG010000632.1:0-3116 GCA_043716685.1 Sphingobacteriaceae bacterium
CCTTCTCCGTCTTCTGTTTCATGCCCCACATAGTACTGCTTCACCAGTTCTTCTCCTGCATACACCTGCACTTTCAGAGCCTGTGCAGCCATGTATTTAATTACACTTTCGCGCTGGCTTTTAGGTACCGGCATCTTTACCTCAACCAATTTAATTACCTCCAGCAGATTTAAAACAGCGTCGTTGCGGCAGTTATACTTATCATTTACCACCCAGCAGTTTTTTGTTTTTTTAAGGTCAGACCGGTTCCCGTCTTTATCTGCTATAAAGATCCTGGTTATTGCAGCGGTATCTCTGAAACCGAAGTTCCTGGCGTCTCCATCAACCGTACTTAAGTCTGATTTGGATGTATAGATGTATATGGATACACCAACAAGTAACAAAAGTATACTAATAACAATAAGGGAAGAAGATTTTTTCATGACTGGAACAAAAAGCCTTTTTGAGAATAGAAAAAAATCTTACTTGAATTCTTTCCTTGACTCAAATAAAGAACTGGCAAGGTTATTATAACGGAGTGATATTTCAAATCCGCCAAAACCCCTGGAGGCCTTACGGTAGCTCGATACGTTTACATCATAGGCCATTCCAACCGAATAGTCTCCCAGATCAAAAATGAGTTTGGCAACAAGGGCGTCTTTTCTTCTATAAAACAATCCAATGCCCATAGCATTTTGTGTTTTTTCCCCTGTTACTTTTGTACCAGTACTCATTCTGTATTTCAAATAACTTCCCACGTAAAGCTCTTCAAACTTGCCCTGAACCTGGTAGATGAATGTTGGTGTTACAGTAAATTTTGTATCTTCCATATCAAATACCGATGTAAGGGCCGCTGTCCAGCGCACCGGTGTCTGGTACTTTGAACCAGGACCAAATTCCTGTGTAGGGGTATTAAGATGAAACGCACCCAAAGCAATTCTGAAAGAAGATACATCGTCGTGATCCTGGTCTCTTTTATATTTCGCGAAGTCGTATGCAATTCCTGCTGCAACATCTACTGTTGTATATTGCCTGTAAATAGGCTCACGCGAATCTATACCCGGATCAAGAGCGTTTCCGTTAAACTGTGACGCATAGGTTAATTTTTCATAGTTACCATTTGTAGCTGCTGTTCCTCCGGCAAGTCCTACACTTAAAGCACTGTATTTGCCCATTTTTACAAGCCCGCTAATATTCAGGAGTGCTGTTGTTTTACGAACTTTTGCAACACCTGCCTGGTCGCTGTATATGGTAAGTCCCACGCCCATAAAAGCAGGGCGTTTTTTTGATTTAAATAATCCTCCATCCAGCGAAAGGCCCATGGTTTGAAATGCATTGTTCATTGCGGCCCATTGGTTACGGTAATTTGCAATGGCCCTGAAATAACCATTATAAAAGCCTGTATTTGCAGGACTTATTAATAGCGGTGTTTCGTAAACCTGGGAGAAGTGAATGTCTTGTGCGCGCACAACAACGCCTGATAAAGTAAAAACCAAAAGAGCTGAAAAGTATTTTATTTTCTTCATATACTGTAATTTGCTTCTAAACCTGGTCAGCTGTACAGAGCTGTCCCGGCATGTTATTCGTCATGTTTTTATAAAGGGGTTTTACCAGTTTCATACATTCGTGGATCAATTACCTTGTAAGGGTAACATTTCCTTTCACAAGTTTATCTTCGTTGTAAATATTTTTGTAGGTGATGTAGTAGGCATACACACCTGTCTGGGCTTGCTGGCCTCTGAAATTACCATCCCAGCCATTCAGTGGGTCAACACTCCTGAACACCTGCTGGCCCCAGCGGTTAAAGATCGTCATTTGATACTCGGTTGCAAATTCACCACTTCCCAAAGGCCTGAAGTCATCATTAAGGCCGTCGCCATTCGGTGTAAAGCCTGTAGGAAGGTTGGCCTCATTGCCAGTACTTGCAATATCATTTCTCTTATCCGTAAACACAGCCACCACATTACCGTACATATTCCAGTTCACCACAACTGAATCGCTGCTCAGCACGCCATTATTAGGACCCGGCCCATTAAATTCCCAATGATGAAATTTATATTCGGAACTGGCCGGAATAGCTTTAAAACTAATATTAGATTGATAATAATCTCCATACCAAATATAATTAGGTAGCACTGTACTGTTTAGTCTGACTTTTCCCGCATCCGTAGGTTTTACATCTACTGTTATCCCGAAAGGGCCTGCTAATCCATAACAGGTTGGCTGACTAAAGCCTCCTTTGTTATCGAAAAAATAAAAACAACGCAGGCTAATCGCTTTTCTTAAAACCGCTGTATTGGTATCCCATATATGGTTCACGTCGCTTGTTGTGAACATGCCTTTTTTAGGAACAGATGCTGGGTCTTCATGGTATTTCATCTCTTTCTGATAAAGAGAAGTGATATAATCAAAATGCTTAATGATATTGTCACATTTTAAAGGTCCGTTAAGCAGATCCTGGTAACGCGACACATACTCAAGAGAAAAACTCGTATTCGACATGAGCCTGGTCAGGATATTTCCATGTGCATTATATGCGTACTGTGTTGGAGTGTAGGTAAGGACACTTGGATTATTTGCGTTATACAGGAAACAAGCGGGAAGACTTGGACTACCATAGGCCTGGCCCGTAGGCGCTATCTTCGTAAAATTGAAGATGGCAGGCATATTCCAAAGGTAAAAGTGCCATTTACCTCCCGGTTTATTCGCCTGTCCTCCTCTTGCAAGGCTTACATTATTACACCACAAATCACTGTTCATGCCATAGCTGTTAAGGATCATGTAGTCGATAAAACTTGCCTTATCCATGTTGTTTATTACCTTGGCATAATCTGTGGCATTTTTCATCGGCCTTGTTAGAATGGTACTGTAAACCTGGGAACTAAAATCCTGTCCATACTTCGATATGGCCCCGTCCCAGGAGCTTACAGAGCCTTCCTGGCAATTGTGTACAAAGTTAAGGTCTACCATGTCAGGAGACTGTCCGTTGTAAAACTCTTCGTAGTATTTATCATACACTTCCCTCAGATCGTAAACACCCCAATAAGCACCATTCACAAAAGCTACCACTGGTTTAATATGCAGGGGGGATACATGCAGATCGTATTTTGCCGCAAGAGATTGCATTACTATATCCC
>JAYSYG010000633.1:0-3111 GCA_043716685.1 Sphingobacteriaceae bacterium
TGAAGCTGGATAACCGCGGAAGAATAGAAACCGACGATCACCTGAAAACAACTATTGACGGCATTTACGCCATAGGTGATGTTGTGAAGGGAGCTATGCTGGCGCACAAAGCAGAAGAAGAAGGAACGTATGTTGCAGAGCAAATGGCAGGACAAAAACCGCATATTAATTATAATTTAATTCCGGGTGTAGTGTACACCTGGCCGGAAGTTGCCGCTGTTGGATACACTGAAGAACAATTAAAAGAGCAGGGCAAAAAATACAAAATTGGTTCTTTTCCATTTAAAGCAAGCGGAAGAGCAAGAGCCAGTATGGATACAGATGGTTTTGTAAAAGTATTGGCCGATGAAGCTACAGATGAAATCCTTGGGGTACATATGATTGGTCCGCGTACTGCCGATATGATCGCAGAGGCTGTTGTTGCAATGGAATACAGGGCAAGCGCAGAGGATGTTTCACGCATGAGTCACGCACATCCGACATTTACAGAAAGTATGAAAGAAGCATGTCTGGATGCAACGGCAAAACGTGCCATACATATTTAAATTTTAGAAAAAATCATTATGCGCAATCCGAAAGTTGGAATTATTATGGGGAGCGGCAGCGATCTGCCAACCATGCAAGCCGCGGCAGACATCCTGAAACAATTTGATATTGCCTACGAAATTGACATTGTATCTGCACACAGAACTCCTGAAAAAATGTTTGATTATGCAAAAAACGCGCATACAAGGGGTTTACAGGTAATTATTGCAGGTGCCGGTGGAGCAGCTCACCTGCCCGGAATGGTGGCTTCTCTAACTCCTTTACCGGTAATTGGTGTACCTGTAAAAAGTAGCAATAGCATTGATGGCTGGGACAGTTTGTTAAGCATTGTTCAGATGCCAAATGGTGTTCCTGTCGCAACTGTTGCGGTAAATGCTTCTCAAAACGCCGGAATACTTGCAGCCCAAATTATAGGCTGTTCCGATAAAATTGTCCTCGATAAAATGATCTTATTTAAAGAAACCCTAAAAGAAAAAGTGATTCAGGGGAGTAAGGATCTTAAAAAATAATTTTCTTTTACACTGCAGCGTGAAACGAAAAAGTAGATTTATCACACCTTCATGAAACTATCCAAAGCTAAATACAATTTACTCCTTAAAAATATTGCAAGCAGTATTAACACGGCCAGACAAAACGCAGCCAAAGTAGTAAATACAGAATTAGTAAAAGCAAATTGGGAAATTGGCAGACACATAGTTAAATTTGAGCAGCAGGGAGAAGAACGTGCAGAGTACGGAAGCGCAATACTATCAAGCCTTTCAAGAGATTTACAAAAATTACACGGGAAGGGATTTGGCAGACGCAACCTTCTTGATATGCGTAGATTTTATCTGGCTTATGGAAAATGGCAGACAGTGTCTGCCAAATTCAGTTGGAGTCATTATGTTGCCTTAATAGGTGTTACGCATGATATCAGTAGAAATTTTTACGAAAAACAATGCCTCCTCGAAAATTGGTCGGTTCGTGAACTTGAAAGGCAAATTAATTCATCCTTATTTGAGCGGCTGGCACTAAGTAAAAATAAAAAACAAATTTTGCAGTTGGCAAAAAAGGGAAATGTAATAAAAAAAAGTGAGCATATTATCCGCGACCCGTATGTGCTCGATTTCATGCAAATACCTGTGGCACATAAGTTAACAGAAAAAAATCTTGAGCAAAAATTAATTACCAACCTGCAACTATTTCTTCTGGAACTAGGGAAAGGTTTTGCTTTCGTAGCCAGACAATATAAAATATCATTACGCAATAAACATTTTTTTATCGACCTTGTTTTCTACCATCGTATATTAAAATGCTTTGTTCTCATCGACCTGAAAACCCGAAACGTACAACACAATGACATAGGTCAGATGAACCTCTATTTGAATTACTTTAAAAAAGAAGAGAATGTAAGCGGAGACGGAGAACCTATTGGAATTATTCTATCTGCTGAAAAAGATGAAGTATTAGTTGAATATGCTACCGGAGGCTTATCAAACAAAATTTTTGTCTCAAAATATCAATTGTATCTGCCTGATAAAAAAGTACTGGAGAAAAAGGTACGTGAAATTATAAGCATCAAATAACCAGTATGGCAAAAAAGAATAATCTCATAAAGCTTGGTGATGCCATTAATCAACTCTTCAAACAGGCAAAACTGGATGTTAAGATCTCTCAATTTTCAGTAAAGAACGGGTGGAAAGATATTGTGGGGGAGATGATCTCAAAAAGCACCACTGAGATTTTCTTTAATGAAAAAACCATTTTTATTACATTGAATTCAGCTGCTTTAAAACATGAGCTTACTTTCAGGCGGGAAGAGCTTATAAACAGTATCAATAAATTTTGTGGGTATAAACTGGTAGATCAAATAGTAATCCGATGAAATAGCCATGTTACCGAGAAGCAAACACAAATGAAGATAACATGGCTATACTATATGACAACTTTAAAACCATAAAATCTACTTATGAAACATTTTTTTATTTTCATTCCCATACTTCTTCTTTCCTGCTCTTTCAGTGTCTTTTCCCAAAACAAAGATTCTCTTGTCCTTAGAAAAATTTATGATCACTACCTCACCGAAGGTAAATGTTATTCTAATCTTGAATATCTCACTACAAAAATCGGCGGGCGCCTGAGCGGGAGTCCACAGGCTGAACAAGCGGTACAATGGGCAAAAAAAGCCATGTATGCTGCCGGTGCTGACACTGTTATTCTTCAACCTTGCATGGTTCCTCATTGGGTGCGCGGACAAAAAGAAAAGTGTTCAGTTAGTTCCGTAAAATTGAAAACGAATGCGGCCCTGAAATGCATTGCACTTGGAAGTTCAGTTGGCACCGGCGCTAAAGGCATTAAAGCAGAGATCATTGAAGTACATAGTTTTGACGAACTGGCAGAACTCGGAGAAAAAAATATTACAGGAAAAATAGTTTTTTACAATGTATTTTTCGACCAGGCAGAAATACGCCCCGGCAGTGCCTACGGCGAAACCGTTAAATACAGGGCAAAAGGGGCTAGTTACGCTGCAAAATATGGTGCCTTAGGGTGCGTTGTAAGAAGTATGACTTCAGTTGCAGATGATGA
>JAYSYG010000634.1:0-9437 GCA_043716685.1 Sphingobacteriaceae bacterium
AATAAAAAATAGTATGAGACCTTTTATGTTCATTACCTATTTACGGTTATTTAACTGTTTCGGATTCGGCTCTCATTCTCTTTCTTTTTCAAGATACGACTGTACAACCTCAATTGCATTGTCAATCACATCACTTAAAGCGCAAATAAAGGTGCCTGGCTTAGCTAAAGTAAAGGCGTGTTTTAGAGCTTCCACTTCTTTAGGAATGTACTCGTATGATTTTTTTGGATCGGAATGTTTTATCCCTTCTACCAATAAACTTACAATGTCTTCTGCTTTCCTGCCGCGTAAAAATTTATCCTGTCTTATGATAATATGATCAAACATTTCTGCTGAAATTTTTCCCATCTCGCGGATGTCCTCATCACGCCTGTCGCCCGTACCGGTAATGATCCCTATTTTATAAGTGGCTTCCACTGAAGATAAAAATTCTTTTATTCCCCTGAAACCATCAGGATTATGTGCAAAATCGATCAGTACTTTGTATTCCTTAAAATCAAAAATATTCATCCGTCCCGGAGTTTGTGCTGCAGAAGGAATAAATGTTTCGAGATTGGTCTTAATGTCTTCGATCTGGAATCCATACACGTAAGAAGCCAGGGTTGCTGCCAAAACATTGGCGATCATAAACGATACCTTGCCTCCGAATGTAAGTGGAATGTTGGTTACCTTATCGATCCTGAATTTCCATTCGCCCTTTTTAATAGTGATGAAGCCGTTCTCATAAATTGCGGCAATTCCTCCTTTCTTGCAATGCTCTATAATCACAGGATTGTTTTCATTCATACTGAAATAGGCCACATTGCAATCGCAGGATTTACTAAGTGATACGCAGTAAGCGTTATCTGCATTTAATACAGCATATCCATCACGCTTCACACTTTTAACCACTACGCCTTTTACATTGGCCATGTCCTTTAGCGTATTAATATCTGACAAGCCCATGTGGTCTTCCTGGATGTTGGTCACCACTGCTACATCGCATCTTCCAAAGCCTAAGCCGGAGCGCAGGATTCCGCCGCGTGCCGTTTCAAGCACTGCAAATTCAACAGTAGGATCTTTTAAAATAAATTCAGCGCTCATAGGGCCTGTTGTATCTCCCTTTGTGAGCATGGAATTTTGCACATAGATCCCATCGGAAGTAGTGAAACCAACCCGGTAACCGTTATTTTTTACAATGTGTGCAATTAAGCGCGTAGTAGTTGTTTTTCCATTTGTACCCGTGATGGCAATGATCGGAATACGACAGCTTTTTCCCGGAGGGTAAAGCATATCAATAACCGGTGCTGCCACATTTCTCGGAAGTCCTTTTGCCGGAGCCAGGTGCATTCTGAAACCGGGGGCTGCGTTTACTTCGAGTACCACGCCACCTGTGGTTTCCAATGGCTCGCTTAAATTGGTCGCCATAATATCAATGCCGCAAATATCGAGTCCGATAACACGCGAAATACGCTCACAGATAAATATATTTGTGGGATGCATAATATCTGTTACGTCTGTAGAAGTGCCACCGGTACTAAGGTTTGCAGTTCCTTTCAAATAACATTTTTCGTCTTTTTTAAGAACGGTTTGCAGGGTGTAATTATATTTTCCCAGTTGGTCAAGGGTTTCTTTATCAATGCTAATCTCCGTTAAAACATTCTCGTGACCATAACCACGGCGGGGATCTTTATTTTCCGTATCAATGAGTTGCTGCAATGTGGATTTTCCATTGCCTATCACATGAGCCGGCTCGCGCAGTGCTGCTGCTATAAATCGATGGTTAATAACAAGCACCCTGAAATCGTACCCGCTTATAAATTTTTCTACAATAATACGGTGCGAATATTTTTTCGCATGGTGAAAAGCGTCCATCGCATCTTCAGTCGTTTTCACGTTAATAGATGCGCCTTTGCCATGATTGCCATCCAGTGGTTTAAACACCAATGGAAAGCCTACTGTATCAATGACCTCTTTTACCTGTTCTTCCAGACTAATGCACATACCCTTGGCAACGGGAATAGCTGCTTCCTGCAACATACGTTTGGTTTCATCTTTGTTGCTTGCCAGGTCAACTGCTATTGAACTGGTTCTGTCGGTCATGGTGGCCCTGAATCTCACCTGGTTTTTGCCATATCCCAATTGCACCATTGACTCATTATTCAGCCGGATAAAAGGAATATCGCGGGCCACTGCTTCTTCCACAATAGAGCCGGTGCTTGGTCCGAAGCGTTCTCTTTCACGCATACGGCGCATGTTTTTTACATCCGCAGCAAGGTCGTATTCTGTCCCGTTAACAAGTGCCTGGGCAATGGCCACTGCCGCCTTGGCGGCGTAAACCCCAACGTTTCCTTCCATGTAGGAGAATACAACATTGTAAACACCTTTTGAGCCGGTGCCGCGTGTACGCCCGAATCCCACTTCCATACCAGCCAGGGACTGTATCTCCAGCGCGATATGTTCTATAACGTGGCCCATCCAGGTTCCTTCTTCTACACGTTCAAAAAAACCACCTTCATGATCTTTTGAGCAACGGTGGGCCATCATGGTTGGAAATATGCTTTTTAAACGTGGTAAAAAACCTTTGATTTTATTTGTTGGCAATTCTTCAAGCTCCTGCAGGTCAAGTTTCATCACAATAAGCTTTTTACGGTAATTTGACCAATAATTGGGTCCTCTCAGGGTTTTTATTTCGATGATTTGCATAGCTGTGTGGCTTAGAATAAGGATCAATGTAGGATTTGTTTTTTATTTAAACAAGAACGTGTTTAAAATATGATGATAAGTGAAAAGCGGGGATACTGGAAATAAAGATAATTAAGGTAGTTTTGTGTGACAGATTAAAACACAGTATGGACGTACCAAAGGGGAAATTGATAATAATAGGAGGATCGGTTGACAAAGGAAGTTTTTCTAAAATTCCGGAGAACCTGCCGCAACACCTTAAATTTTTCGAGAAAGGAATTTTAAGAAGAATGAGTACGGAGTCTGCCAGAGGTAATTTATCACAGATAGAAATTATTACAACGGCAAGCAACATTCCGAAAGAAGTTGGTGAAGAATATATAAACGCGTTTAAACAATTGGGCATTTTAAATACAGCTGTTCTCGACGTGCGTACCCGCGAAGAAGCCAACGCACCTAAAACTCTTGAGCGCCTGAAGAAAGCCGATATTGTGATGTTTACCGGAGGCGACCAGCTTCGCCTGACCTCTATCTTTGGAGGAACGCAGTTTCACCATTTATTACTTGACCGTTACCAGAACGAACACTTTGTTATTTCAGGAACATCGGCAGGGGCCGCAGCAAGTTCTAATAATATGATTTACCAGGGCAGCAGCTCTGAAGCCTTGTTGAAAGGAGAAGTAAAAATAACAGGTGGACTTGGCTTTATAAACAACGTGATTATCGATACACATTTTGTGCAGCGTGGGCGCATTGGCCGCTTGTTATATGCCTGTGCAAGCAATCCTATCAACGTTGGTATTGGCTTGGGAGAAGATACGGGTCTTTTAATTACAGAAGGACACATGATGGAAGGGATCGGCTCTGGCCTTGTGATACTGGTTGACGGCACACATATGCGGCATACTAATATAACGGAAGTTCAGATGGGAGAACCTGTATCTATTGAGAATTTAACGGTTCACGTGTTGGCCTTTGGCGATAAATTTGATCTTAAGACCAAAAAAATGACCTTGCATCCGATACTGAAAGTGCCGGAGGTGGAGTAATTTTTTGGACCACTAAGGCACTAAGAACACTTAGATGCACTTAGTTAGTTTTATAATATTTTCTGAAAATAATTCTTAGCGATTCTTAGTGCTCTGAGTGTCTTAGTGGTTCTTTTCACTAATCATTATAAATTCCAATGTACATTTTTTCACCTTCTTTTAAAGAAGCTCTGTACATGCCATCAGAGTTAAACGGAAGTTCAATATTTCCTTTTGTATCCAGCGCAATAAGACCACCTTCACCACCAATTTTTACAAGTTTTTCTTTTACTACTATATTACAGGCTTCTTTTAGAGAAAGACCTTTGTATTCGATAAGGCAGGAAATATCGTAAGCTACCACTGAACGAATAAAAAATTCGCCATGCCCGGTGCAGGATATGGCACAGGTTTTATTATTGGCGTAAGTACCGGCACCTATTATCGGTGTATCGCCAACGCGTCCGTGTTTTTTATTAGTCATTCCCCCGGTGCTTGTTCCTGCTGCTAAATTTCCATGCACATCAAGCGCCACAGCACCTACCGTTCCGAATTTTTTATCATCCGGCGCAGTGTGATCAAGTACAATACTGTCGCTTTGCAATGCCTGCTGAAGCTGATCGTAACGCAATTTCACATAGAAATAATCATCCGGCATAAATTCAGCGTTCATTTTTTTTGCAAATTCATTCGCCCCTTCTCCTGCCATTAACACATGTTCCGATTTTTCCATAACCAATCGTGCAAGGCTAATGGGATTTTTAATGTTCTGCACACCGGCTACGGCACCAGCCATAAGATCCTTGCCATTCATAATAGAAGCATCCATTTCGTGTTTTCCATTATGGGTAAACACAGCACCCTTTCCTGCATTAAAAAGCGGGTTATCTTCCAGGGTCCGGATCGCGGCTTCCACAGCATCAAAACTCGTTCCCCCGTTTTTGAGAATGGTCTCCCCGGAAAGAATTGCTTGTTGCAACCCTTGTTTATAACCCGTTTCTTTTTCAGGGGTCATAGAACTGCGCAAAATTGTTCCGGCGCCGCCATGTATGGCAATTGCAAATTTAGTCATAGTGCCATAAAGGTATAAATTATTACTAAAGTCCGCCTTAACTATTATACCGTATATTCATTAAAAGAATCGCGTAAACCTCAGACTTTAAACCAGTTGATTTGTCGTTATTTTATGCAATTTAAGTATTAATCAAAGCTTTATAAACAAAAATGTATATATTTGGGGCTTGTGAAAATCGCAGAATGTTAAATCGTAATAAGCATTTTATACTTGTTATTGCCTTTCTTTTAATATCGGCTTCTTTGTTTAAAGCGCAAAGAGGGTATAGAATTGAATTTGGAATAATGACCGGAGTCTCAAATTACCTGGGTGAAATTGGAGGCCGTGAGAAGAAGGGGCGCCCTTTTATCCTGGATTTGAAGTTGGCCAAAACCCGTTGGAATGAGGCGGTTTATTTCCGCTATAAATTTCACCCATCTTTGGCTCTAAAACTCTCATTAAATTATTTAAGAATAGAAGGTAACGATAAACTTTCCATTAACCCGGGCAGGCGCTACAGGAACCTGAGTTTCCGGAACGATATTTACGATTTTGAGACCACTCTTAACTGGTTATTTTACGATTCAAAACATCCTATTGGCTTGTATGCCCACACCAGCGTTTATTTTACGGCTTATCTTTTTGCCGGAGCAGGTGTGTTTCATCACAATCCAAAAACACTGTACCAGGGGTCCTGGGTGGCTCTTCAACCTTACAAAACAGAAGGCGTTACCTATTCAAGATGGGGCTATTGTGTACCTATCGGGATTGGCTTTTATGTAACGCTGAACAAGAGGCGCCGCTCGCACCGTATTGGACTGGAGATCAACTGGCGCTATACGAATACAGATTACCTGGATGACATTTCCACAACTTACAAAAGCCCTTCAGAACTCCCGAGTTCAACATCGGTGGCCTTATCGAACAGAAATACGGAACTGACAAAACAACCCGAAAATTCCTATAAGAACTATGGCTGGCAGGGAACAGAATCAGACGGGGTAACACCAATTAACAAAGCACCGAGGGGTAACCCGAACAATAAAGATTCTTATATTTCGGTTAACGTGAGTTATGGTATCGCAATAAAAGCACGTTACCACGGGAGCAGGGGAAGAAGGATCAGGACAGTTTCTTTCTAATCTTTATAAAACGCTGATCCAGCGGATTGAACGCGGGTTTTTTCACATCGGAATTATTTCATTTTACTTCAAAAATTATTTCTCCTCAGTGACCAACTGGTGGTTGACCCGATAGATATCGGGTTGTCGGAACCGCCAGTTGGACTGTATTAAAAAATGAATTGTCAGGTCGAGCGGAGTCGAGAAGTGTGCATTAATATATTTCTTAGGGTCTGAATACCGTAACTGTCGGCAGGCGCTCCGACATTTAACCCCCCCCTGACACGTTTCAACCGTAAACTGTAACGACTTGAAGTTATTATAGAACGCGGAGCAAAAGGTCTGAAAGATTCTTATCTTTTTAGTTGCCTTTGTTTGTTCAAACCTTGGAGTCCGCGTTCCACCTATTAGCCCTCTAGCGTTGCCGCGTAAGTAATTTCCGTGTTCAGTAATTTTGAAATAGGGCAATTTGTTTTGGCATCAGCAACCAACTCATCAAATTTTTCCTTACTTATTCCATGCACTTTTGCTTGTACCGTTAAATGAGAATTAGTGATCTGTCCTTTTGCGGGATCCAAAGTAATATCACATTTTGTGTCAATGTTGGCAGGCGGAAATCCCGCGCCGCTTAAATTAAAGCTGAGCTTCATGGAGAAGCAACCCGCATGTGCTGCAGCGATAAGTTCTTCCGGGTTAGTTCCTACACCTTCTTCGAATCGTGAGCCGAATGAATATTGCGTTTTGTTTAATACAGTGCTTTGAGAAGTAAGATTTCCTGTTCCTTCTTTGCCTGTTCCTTGCCAGTTGGCAGTTGCGAATCGTTTCATGGTTTACTTAATTAGGTTTTTAAATAGTGATTGACAAGACAAGATACTAAAGTATTTTATAACTAACTGCTTTCATGTAAAATGTAAGAGGAAAAATGGAAGATACAGTGGAACACTGTAAGTATATTTATTTAAACATTTTCCATCTGCCATTTTATATTTTAGGCGTGTTTCAACTCCGCCATCACCTTATCTACATCTACATTAAGTCCCTTTGCAATTCCCATTCCTAGTTTAGGATCTGCCCGGAAAAAATGACATAACTGGCGATTGATAATCAGTTCTTTTTTTGGTCCGGTTATCCCGCTCATCGCGCCAACAATATTCGAAACTAAATTATGCCTGTCGTAATCGTTCATAGCCTTGTTAAACAATAAACCGGGTTGTGTATAATGATCGTCATCATTTTCACCATTCCTGTCAAACCAGTCAGCCAGCGTACTATCGAGTTTCATGGCAGGTTCTTTATACGCCTCGTCTACATAAATATCATCAAAGCTGTTTGGAAAATAATTCGGACTGTCTTCACCATTTCCATTGATCGCCATTGCTCCGTCACGCTCGTAATTGCTCACCATAAAGGGGCATTTATTTACAGGGATCTGTTCGTAGTTGCCACCAAGACGGTGACGGTGGGCGTCGGGATAAGAAAGCAAACGGCCTTGTAACATTTTATCAGGTGAATATCCAATGCCATCAACAACATGAGCCGGAGCAAAAGCTGACTGTTCCACCTCTGCAAAATAATTTTTAGGGATCTGGTTCAATTCCAGTGTGCCAACATCGATCAAAGGGAAATCGCCGTGTGGCCATACTTTAGTAAGATCAAAGGGATTGAATTTAAAATTTTTGGCCTGTTCGTTCGTCATCACCTGGATCTTCATTGCCCATTGTGGAAACTCTTTCCTGTCGATTGCATCTACCAAATCACGTTGTGCAAAATCAGGATCCTTGCCTTTCATAGCAGCGGCGTCATCATTTATAAAATTCTTAATGCCTTGTTTGTTCTTAAAATGAAATTTCACATACACGCTTTCGTTCTTCGCATTTACCATAGAGAAGGTGTGGCTGCCGAAACCATCCAGGTGTCTGTATCCATGAGGTGTTCCGCGGTCGCTCATTAAGATCATTACCTGGTGGAGGCTTTCAGGATTGAGGCTCCAGAAATCCCACATCATGGTAGGACTTTTGCAATTGGTGCGGGGATCGCGTTTTTGTGTATGAATAAAATCGCCAAATTTTTTTGGATCTTTTATAAAAAACACCGGGGTATTATTTCCTACAAGATCCCAGTTACCATCTTCGGTATAGAACTTAATTGCAAACCCGCGGGGGTCACGCTCGGTGTCAGCGCTTCCTTTTTCACCACCCACGGTACTGAAGCGTAAAAAGACTTTAGTTTCTTTTCCAATTTTATTAAAGATTTTTGCTTTGGTATATTTGGAAATATCGTGTGTAACAGTGAAGGTTCCGAACGCCCCTGTACCCTTTGCGTGCACCACGCGTTCAGGAATCCGTTCCCTGTTAAAGTGAGCCATTTTTTCGTGAAGTATAAAATCCTGCAGGAGCAATGGTCCGCGGGCCCCAACACTCATGGTGTTTTCGTTTTCTGTATAAGGTTTACCCGAGGCGGTAGTAAGTTTGCGTTTTTTATCTTTTTCGTTTTTCATGGTTATGAGGATTTGATCTGACGAATTTGAGAAAACTAAGTTGATATATCAATTTGATATTTTCTATCTTTACATAGATAAAATCTATCAGTATGAATTTTCAGCAATTAGAATATATTATCGCGGTTAACAGCTACAAACATTTTGCAAGGGCCGCAGAAAAATGTTTTGTTACACAGCCCACTTTAAGCATGATGATCCATAAGCTTGAAGATGAATTGGGTGTGAAGATCTTTGACCGCAGCAAACAACCTGTTGTAACTACTAAGCATGGGGAAGAGATCATTAAACGTGCCAAATCTGTTATTGTTCAGGTAGAGCATTTAAAACATTATACCAATGAGTTGAAAGGAGAAATTGCAGGTGAATTAAGATTAGGAATTATTCCAACACTTGCGCCGTATTTATTACCGCTTTTTTTGAAATCTTTTCATGAAAAGCATCCGTTACTTAAAATTTTTGTAAAAGAAATGGTTACGGATGAAATCATTCTCAAACTCAGGTCAGGTGAACTCGATATGGGTTTGTTGGCCACTCCGGTTCATGAAGCGCAATTAGACGAGCATCCGTTGTTTTACGAAGAGTTTTTTGTCTACGCCTCAAAAACAGAAAAATTGCCGAAGAAAAAGTACCTGCTGCCTAAACAAATTGATATTAATCATTTGTGGTTGCTGGATGAGGGGCATTGTTTACGCAACCAGATTTTTAACTTATGTGAATTAAAAAAAAGAGAAAAAGAAACATTAAACTACGAAGCCGGAAGTATAGAAACGCTTATAAACATGGTGGATGGTAATGATGGAATTACAATTATTCCCCGATTAGCGGAGTTAAATTTAAAATCAATCCAAAGGCAGAAAATCCGTGAGTTTGCAAACCCCAAGCCTGTACGCGAAATTAGCCTGGTGGTTGCAAAAAATTTCCCGAGAAAAAAAATACTTGAAAATTTAAAAGTAGCGATTGTATCTTCTCTGCCGCCGCACATGCGGACACAAAAACGAAACATAATAATTAATAGCCTGGTTTCAGTGGAATGATACCCGCATGACGGAGATTTCTTCTAAACTAAATCT
>JAYSYG010000635.1:0-3096 GCA_043716685.1 Sphingobacteriaceae bacterium
CAGTTTTACCATTACTGCCTGTTATTCCAATTACCGGTATAGAAAATTGTTGCCGGTGATAAGACGCCAATCCTTGTACTGTTTTTAGAGGATCTTTGCTGAGGATAAAAGAAACATCAGAATTCGCGTACACCAGATGATCAAACTCACCTTCGTTTATCAAAAAAGACTTTACGCCCTTTTCAATCAGAACAGGAATATACTTATGTCCATTGTTCCGCTCTGTTTTTAAGGCAATAAACAATGTGTCTTCTTCCGAATGCGAACTCCTGCTATCGTTAAGAAAATGGCTTATTTTATAATTATTTTTCCCTACGAATTTTGTATTGGTAATTTCTGCTATCTGGTCGAGCGTATACATTTTATTTGTCAAAATTTTATTTAGCAGATCCTGCACAAAGGTTACTGGTATTCTGTTTGCTCCAAAACCACAAGTGCCTTATTTTTGAACTTGCGGTGACTTACATAAGCCAGGTTGTCCCCGTTTAAGGATTCTGCCGTTATTTTCGTGAGACATTGTTTAAAAGGCGTGTAAAACAAAATTTAAATGTAGTTCAAGATGTAACAAAATCAAATTATTTTAGGCTTTATTAATAACTTAGTTCTCACATGTCTTCAGATAAACTACTACACCGGATACAATTGCAAATAGATGAACTGGCGCCTACGTTGGAGTTATTTGTTGAGGATACAATACAGCCTTCGGTGAGTGATTGCGAAAAGCTGCAAAAACAACTTACAGCATTGCAGGAAAACCTCGCCGTTTATAAATACAACAAACAAAATAAAGAAATATCTCCCAGCTTTAATATCCACGCGAAAGTGAGCGAGAAAGAAAACCAGGAAGAAAAGAAAGCTGAACTCAGCAGGGAAATTAAGGAGACTGTAAACCTGGAAAAAGAAGAAAAAAAACAGGTGGTAACACACACGCCGGAAATTCCAAAAACGGAAACTTCGAAATCTGAACCTTCAAGAACCAATATCCCGCAAACCGAAACGGCTAAACCAAAACCACCCTTAGCGATTGGGATCAATGACAAATTCCGGTTTATGAATGAATTATTTGCGCAAAATTCATCAGAGTATAGTATTGCTCTTGAACAAATCAATACTGTAACTAGCTGGAACGAAGCTGAAATTTACCTGAATAGTCTTAAAAATGTTTATGAATGGGATGAAAAAGAAGAAGTAGTAAAGTATTTCTTTTCAGTTGTAAAAAAACGCTTTGATTAATTTAGTACTTTCCACTTTATAAAAACGGTGCATGCGTTTTATTCTCTTTATTTTATTCATCACTTCTTTTTACCACTCAGCGCAGGCTCAGGATACCACTTATAGCCGCAGTGTGATAAAATACCTGACTTCCGAAAAATGTTTTGGAAGAGGTTATGTAAAAAACGGGCTGGGAATAGCAGAAAAATTTATCGTAGGAGAACTCAAAAAACAACATGTTGTTCCTCTTTTTAATGAAAGCTTTACACAATCTTTTTTTCAGGATGTTAATACATTTCCAAAAACTTGTGCTGTTAAAATAAACGGCAAAGTGCTTAGGCCCGGAGCTGATTTTATAGTGGACCCGTCCGCCTGTTCTGCAAAAGGTAAATTTAAGCTGCAAAAAGCAGACACCTCACATTTTATTTATGCGGAAGCGGATCCAAAAATTTCAGTGACTCTAAAGAAGAAGCTCACTTACAGCGTAGGAAGGGAGTCGGTTAAATTCTGCGGAATTGAAGTTGACAGAACTAAATTTAAGGAAGAACCGAAAGAGATCGAGCTTGATATTAAAAATAAATTCATTAAAAATTTTGAAAGTAAGAATATAGGATGTTTTATCAACGGGCAGATAAACTCAGATACTATGATTGTATTTTCTGCGCACTACGATCATCTGGGTGGCATGGGAAAAACAACTTTTTTTCCGGGAGCCAATGATAATGCCAGTGGGGTAAGTGTAGTACTTAATTTAGTGAACTATTACAAAGCTCATCCACCCAAATACAAAACCATTTTTCTATTCTTTGCCGGTGAGGAAGCCGGCCTGTTGGGCTCAAGTTTTTTTGTGGAGAGCAAGACGATAGACCTATACAAGATAAAATTTCTAATAAATCTCGATCTTTTAGGCACCGGAGATGACGGCATTATGGTGGTGAATGGTGCTGTTCATGAAAAAGAATTTGCTTTGCTAACTAAAATAAATGCAGAACAAAAACTTGTAAAAGAGATCAAAAAACGTGGCAGGGCTTCCAACAGCGATCACTACTGGTTCTCAGAAAAAGGTGTGCCGTGTTTTTTTATTTATACGTTGGGCGGAATTACATCGTATCATGATGTGTATGATATTGCAAAAACGCTGCCGTTAACGGATTACGTGGATGTGTTTAAGCTTATCACAACATTTGTTGGATCCTTTTAAGATGTGCTGGAACTGCTATTACTTATAAAAATTCATCGTATCCATTTCTTCCCAAACCTTTTGAGGAAGGAAAAAACGGATATCCTTTTTGTTTTTAATAGCGCTTCTTATAAATGTAGCGGAAATATCCATCATTGGAGCTTCAGTTATGTGTACATGCGGATGACCGTCAAATTCACCCGTAGCACAATTAGGCCTCGGGTATACGTAGATGTGAAAGTTTTTAAGGATCTCCTCATAATTCTTCCATTTGTGAAAAGACTGAAGGTTATCCTGTCCCATAATAAGGCTAAACTCATGCTCAGGGTATTTTTCTTTTAAATGAACCAGGGTATTGATTGTATAGGAAGGTTGTGTTAAACCGAATTCAATATTAGAACTTCGCATTTTTGGATGGTCGTCTATAGCAGCATTTACCAGCATTAAACGGTGGTTCTGATCAAGAAGCTGGTTTTTATTCTTTAACGGATTTTGCGGACTAACTACCAACCATACCTGTTCCATACCGGTAAAACTAAGCATGTAGTTTGCAAGCGCCATGTGTCCGATATGAACCGGATTAAAAGAGCCAAAGAATAAACCTATATGCATGACCCGAAATTAGTAGTTATTTCTTTTTAATTTTACTTTTACTTCTTATTTCTGTACCATGAGTTTTCAACCCTTTAAAAACTGCCTTTTTG
>JAYSYG010000636.1:0-3083 GCA_043716685.1 Sphingobacteriaceae bacterium
CAAGCGCCTGAAGATTTTCTATAACTTCCACAGGAGCACCAGACCTAATCGCATAGTCAATCAATTCATCTTTGGTAGCCGGCCAGGGTGCGTCTTCCAAATGAGACGCTAATTCTAATGTCCAATACATATATTATGATTTAATTTTTAAGGCTTTTTAATTCCTGCAAAAGAAAAAAATTTTTCGATAAGAAAAAAGAAATCTTTATAAATATTAGTTTTTTTATTAACTCGGCAATTAATTGATAATCAAATACATAACAAAAAAGACAGGAATTGTAAGCCTTTCAGCTAATTAATTTTAGAAAGAATAGGTCCAAAATCTAGCATTAATGCCAATGATGCCCAAAATATCGCCCAAAGTATAAAGTGAAAGCCTACAGCAACTTACCCTTATTCAAGGAATTCGTTCAGTAATTTTTTTGCAAGCGCGAAGGGTTGAATGGACGTTTCGTTTTTTATAGCGCTGATTTTTTTTTGTATGGCGGGATCCGAATAAAAACGTTCTTTAAGTTGGTCGTCAATAGCGTTTAAAAATAATTCGAATTGCTGTTGTTTTCTTTTTTGCGAAAAATAAGAAGATGCCGTAGCAAACTGTCTGTATTCTGAGATCATCTTATAGAGTTCATCCATGCCTTTATTTTCTACAGCCGAACAAATGTGCGTGCGCGTTATCCAACCGCTCTCATGGGCCTGTAATAAATGCATAGCGTGTGCATATTCTGTTCGAGCGGCTTTGGCTTTATTTAAGTTGTCACCATCGGCCTTGGTGATCACAAGCGCATCTGCCATTTCCATTATGCCGCGTTTAATGCCCTGCAGTTCGTCGCCGGCACCTGCCAACATTAGCAAAAGAAAAAAGTCCGTTATTTTACTTACTGCTACTTCACTCTGCCCGACACCAACTGTTTCCACAATAATAAAATTGTAGCCTGCCGCTTCACACAATAAAATTGTTTCGTAAGATGCTTTTGTCACACCTCCAAGTGTGCCGCTGCTTGGTGAAGGACGTATATACACATTCTCTCGTGTGGAAAGTTCTTCCATTCGGGTTTTATCGCCCAGTATGCTACCTTTGCTTTTTGTACTTGAAGGATCAATAGCCAGCACAGCCAGTTTATGTCCCATTGCAATTACTTCTTTTCCGAAACTTTCTATAAACGTGCTTTTTCCAACACCCGGAACACCCGTTACACCTAACCTGAAAGAATTACCGGTATAGGACATGATTCCGTCAACTATGTGTTGCGCCAATACCTGGTGTGTTTTATTTTGTGATTCTACAAGTGTAATGGCGCGGCTTAAGACAGCAATATCGCCTTTTAATACACCGTTAATAAAAAACTCCGGCTCCTGGCTATTTATAGTTGCACCCAGCTTATTCAAATCTTAAATGCTTTACCGAAACACCTTTATTCTGAAGTTCTTTCAGCGATTCTATACCGATCTGTAAATGCCTGTCTACAAAATTCTCGGTTACCTTTATATCACTTTGCTCGGTTTTAACTCCTTCGGCAATCATAGGCTGGTCCGTAACCAGCAACAAAGCTCCGGTTGGAATGCCATTACTAAATCCCACGGTAAAAATAGTAGCCGTTTCCATGTCAATGGCCATAGTACGCAGACTCCTCAAATACTCCTTAAATTTGTCATCATGTTCCCACACGCGCCTGTTTGTAGTATACACGGTGCCGGTCCAATAATCAAGTGATTTCAAACGGATACAATAGGAAATGGCTTTTTGCAAACTAAATGCCGGTAAAGCCGGAACTTCCGGAGGTAAGTAATCATTACTTGTTCCTTCGCCGCGAATGGCCGCTATTGGTAAAATGAGGTCGCCAATCTGGTTTTTTTTCTTTAAGCCTCCACATTTCCCAAGAAATAAAACAGCTTTAGGAGAAATGGCGGTAAGCAGATCCATAACGGTTGCGGCACTGGCGCTTCCCATCCCAAAATTAATAATTGTAATATTCTCCGCTGTAGCGCTGCACATAGGCCTATCAAGACCATTCACCTCAACCCCGTACTGCTTTGCAAACATGTGTACGTAGGTCGAAAAATTCACAAGAATAATGTATTGTCCGAATTTATCCAGGGTTACACCCGTATAACGCGGTAACCAGTTATTAACGATCTCTTCTTTCGTCTTCATATCTACCTTTATTACTTATGATAAAAAAAATCCCTGAATCGGAATAATGTAAATATATTTAAAATATATTTCTTTCACCTGGACTTCCCGTTAAAATATCCACCATTTGCAGCACGTTTAAAAAAACGCAGGGAACAAACCCTCATTTTTGATTTTATCCGCAAAAAATGGCTGGTTTTAACTCCGGAGGAGTGGGTAAGGCAACATGTGCTGAGTTATCTGGTTACCGAAAAAAAATTCATAGCTTCCTCTATCTCTATTGAAAAGGAACTTACGCTTAACGATATTAAAAAACGTTACGATGTTGTTGTGTACGATCGTCACCTGAAACCCTACCTCATCATCGAGTGTAAGGCGCCGTACATAGAGTTGGATAAGCTCGTTGTGGAACAGGCCCTTCGTTATAACCTGACGATTAAGGCGGATCTGCTGATGATCACCAATGGTATCAGCGACCTGGTGTTCAATTTAAAAAACGAGGTGATAGAATTGCCTGATTATGGCTCGTAACGCCTATAGATTTAACTAGCCTGAGTTATAAAAAAAGAAGTAGTGTTAAAAGCACTAATTTCCCAAAATTGTCACATCGAGAGGACTAGAGATGCGGCAATTTTCAGGGTAAATTTTCTCTATAAATTGAGTACTTAGTTATTCAACATTACCGGCATTACCAGCATCAGAATATCTTCTCCGGGATTTGATTTATTGTTTGGTAAAATAATTCCTGCACGGTTAGGCGCACTCATTTCGAGAATAATCTCATCACAGTCCAGATTACTTACCATTTCAACTAGAAAACGCGAATTAAAGCCTATCTCCATATCCTCACCTACATACGTACAGGTTAATAATTCGTGACCTTCATTTGCAAAGTCCAGATCTTCCGCACTCACACGCAACTGGCTACCTGTTACCTTAACACGGATCTGGT
>JAYSYG010000637.1:0-9374 GCA_043716685.1 Sphingobacteriaceae bacterium
TGGGTTAACATAGATCCAACACTGTTAAGCGATAGCCTTCACACATCCGTTTATAACCTGGGCATTGACGGGCATAATTTCTTGCTCCAGAATCTCAGGCATACATTACTTTTAAAACATAACAGGAAACCCAGGTTAATAATTTATTCTTTGGATATTTTTACGCTGCAGGGTCCGGGCGATTTATATAATCCTGACCAATTTTTGCCATATATGCTTTGGAATGATGATATAAAAAATGCAACACTGAAATACACCGGCTACTCTTTAATTGATTATGAACTGCCGTTGATAAGGTATTCGGGAAAATTTGACGCGGTTAAAACTGCAATTAAAATGCTCATATTCCCCTCGCAAAACCAGCCTGAACGAATTAATGGCTACCAGGGCCAGGAAACTTCGTGGAACTCCGACTTTGACAATGCAAAATTAAAAATGAACAATTTTGAAGCAAAATTTAATAAAACAACATTGACCCTATTTGAAAGTTATCTGCAAGGATGCAGATCGGATAGTATTGATCTTATTTTTGTATACTCACCTGAATATATTGAAGGGCAAAGGTTTGTGAGGAACAGGGATGAAATGCTGGCGATATATACGCATTTAAGTAAAAAATATACGATCCCTTTTTATGACTTTTCAAACAACCTGATATCCTTTGATAAGAAGTACTTTTATAATACACTTCACCTTAACAAAACCGGGGCCGAAATATTTACGAAAGAGCTTATTGATACACTTAAAAAATACAAGCCGGCTTTTTTAAGAGAAACGTGATTCTTGGAATGACTGAAGGTCTTACAGGCGTACTAAATTTAATACGAATTTCAAGAATTTACACAAACTAATCCGTGAGAGTTCGTGAAATTGGCGTTTACGTTTTTAGGATCTAAAAGCTAAATACATTAAAGTGCATCGTTTTAAACTATATATGAGACCAATAAGATTTAGAGCTACTTTTAAACGAGTTGTAATTAATCTTTTTTAATTTAGTTGACTATTTGTAACAAACCATGAAGTATTTAACCCCTCATCCTTAATTTCACTATTTTTAATTCTCTAAGATCATGTGTGGTATTTCCGGCTTTTTAGATTATCATAAAACATCTTCGCAAACTGTTTTGCAGGAAATGACAGATACCCTATGGCACAGAGGACCGGATGCCAGTGGTTATGATTTTTTTGAGACATCGTCGATGCAGCTCGGACTGGGTCACCGCCGCCTGTCTATTATTGACCTTTCACCCGCCGGCAACCAGCCCATGCACCATGAACACTTATCTATTGTATTTAACGGAGAAATTTATAATTACAAAGAGATCCGACAAAAACTGGAAACGTCAGGGCATGCGTTCAAAACACATTCAGATACCGAAGTAATCCTCCAGGCTTACCAATGCTGGGGCGAGAAGTGTATCCAGGAATTCACCGGGATGTTTGCTTTTAGTATTTATGATTATCAAAACCAGGTAATTTTTTGTGCACGTGACAGAGCAGGTGTAAAACCATTTTTCTATTACTGGCGCGACGGTTTGTTTTTATTTGCATCAGAGCTAAAGGCATTTCACAAACACCCTCGGTTTAAGAAAGAACTGAATTTAAATTCCGTAGCGGCATTTATGCAATTTGGAAACATTCCTGCACCGCATTGCATTTTTAATACGTGTTACAAATTAAAACCCGGGCATACGCTTACATTAAAAATAGAATCAAAACAAATACATATATCCAAATACTGGGATGTGTACGATGCCTATAATAAACCCAAACTTGATATTTCTTTTGATGAAGCAAAAAATAAAACAGAAACCGTTTTAAAAACCGCTTTTGATTACCGGATGGTTGCTGACGTGCCGGTTGGTGTTTTTTTAAGTGGAGGATACGACAGTGCCTGTCTAACCGCTTTGCTTCAAAAGGACTCTAACAGGAAAATAAAAACATTTACAATCGGCGTTCCCGATATTGGTTTGAATGAATCGCCCTACGCAAAGGATGTAGCTAATTACTTGGGAACCGAACATACCGAATTTACCTGTACTCAAAAAGAAGCATTAACTCTTATTGGCGATCTGCCTTATTACTACGACGAGCCTTTTGGCGACAGCAGCGCCATTCCAACAACCCTGGTGTCTATTCTCGCACGCAAGCAGGTAACAGTAGCACTAAGCGCAGATGCCGGAGACGAAGTTTTTGCAGGGTATAACCGTTACGATTATCTCATGAAACATAGCCGTTTCCTAAACCAGCTACCAAAGGGAATCAGAATAGCAGCCTCGAAAATAATGGGCGTTTTTCCGGCTGATAAAATCCCGGTTTTAAACCAACGCTATAATTTCTATAACCGCTATGAAAAATTAAAATCCCTCCTGGAAGATCCATCGCCTCAAAATATGATGTTAAGCCTGAGCAGGCAGTTTAATGATAAACAATTGTCCGGTTTATTTAAACATGCTGTTCAACAAGCCGAAACAGCCTATACAAGCTCTGCCCTCGAAGAAAACTATTATACACCCCTATCGTATATGATGGCAGTAGATTATCAAACTTACCTGGTGGACGACATTCTTCAAAAAGTAGACCGCGCTTCCATGAGCGCCGGACTAGAAGCAAGAGAGCCTTTTCTCGACCATCATGTGATTAACTGGGCAGCGCAACTTCCAGATTCTTATAAATACCACAACGGAGTAAAAAAATATATTCTTAAAGAAATAGTACACGCATACATTCCAAAAAAGCTTATAGACAGGCCAAAAATGGGTTTTGCAATCCCCATTGAAAACTGGCTAATGACAGATCTGAAAGAACAGGTACTCTATTTTTTAAGAGATGACAAAATAGAAAAACAAGACATATTTGAGTCCGCAGCAGTAAAAAAATTAAAGGTTGATTTTTTCTCGGGGAAAAAAGAGTTGGCCCTGAAGATCTGGTATTTACTCATGTTTCAGATGTGGCACGAGAAATGGATGTCCTGATTCATTTATAAAATTACATGTTCCGGAATAAAATCTATCCAGAAACAACGACCTTGCCCTCAACCAGATTTACCTTTTGTTTCATTCGTCTTTTATAGGAAGATGCGTTCAGCATTTCATTTAGAATAACCATACTCGACAAAAAGAAAGGAATACAGGGTATTTTTAATCTTACCAGGGCGCCAAAATTTGAAATAGACACTCCCACAGAAAATGCGAAGAAAATTGAAAATGCAAATGAGAACATTAACAGAGGATGGCCGGTTATTAAACTAAAAAAACGAAAAAACTTCAGTTTAATTAATAAGTAAATGCAAAACCCAAGTATAAATGTGTTTTCAATAGCCGAGAGCGCCATGACCACATTCCTCACATCAAAAATAGTAGGCCGGAAAAGTGCTGCAAAAATGGCTTTATGTGAAACAGAAAGCAGACCCATAAGACTTGGATCATAATCGCCAATATCAAAGGTATTTCCGCCATAATAACTTTGTTTCAGATCCTGCTGTGCGCCGGATGCGGTTTTAATAACTTTCTCAACAGAGTATTGTCCAAGGGAATCGCCAAGTTTTTGCAAAGCATACACACAAATAATTATTCCTAGTGTTACAAGCGTTGGGGCAAGCATCACTTTAAGAAACCCATTCTTTATTTTTGTAACACGCATAGCTATGAACCAAAATATAGAACCTGGCAAAAGAGCAAATAGTATATAAGGTTTGATCGATAGCATCATGTAGGCGCCAAAAATTAAAAAAAAGACATACTTAGTTTGAAATTTTCTTTGTGTAAAAAACCAATAGAATCCATGAACATAAAAACAGGCAGCAGATAAACTAAGACTGTCCTTCATTATACCGCTTCCCCAGAATACAACAGAAGGAATATAGAGAATAGACCAGGTAAATTGTTTTTCAAGTTTTGGAAACTCATTTACAAAAACAAGAAACAGCCTCCAGACTCCCAGGTAACAAACTGTTGCAACAAGTATAGCCGTTGCCATATAACTTTTACAACATACAAGCACAAAAGGCACAAAACACTTGGAAACGAAATAGGCATACGTATCATTAACCCAGTACGTAAAAGAATAATTAGAATTGATGAGAGAAAACTCTACATACTTTGGACTCCCGAAGTACAAATAGAAAAAATCTTCCGGCCTGTCGAATAAAACGTCTACCAGGGCACAAGCTGTATAATGGTAGTTTACAGTATCGCCTCCATCGTAATAAAAAAAATAGATCAGCCCAAGTGATACAGCTCCAAACATTTTTGCAATAAGCCCCGGTAAAAAATATTTATATACCTTCTGCTTTCTTATTCGTTTTATAGTAAATTTATGAGCGAAAAAGAGTATGATCGCTAAATAAATGGGGGCTATCAGTAAATCATAAATGTCCATGCTATCCTATAAAAATAAAGAATAAAACCCATTGCACAAAAATACGCTCTATATCACATTTGACGGGTTAAGCGATCCGCTCGGCCAGTCACAGATCCTGCCCTATCTTTACGGTATAGCGGCCAACGGCTTCCAGATCCATATTTTATCCTGTGAAAAAAAAGAAAGACTTGAAAAGGAGAAAGTTTCCATTCTCGCCCTTATAGAAAAAGTTCCCATAACCTGGGAGTATATCCTGTACGACGAAGACGGGGGATTCTTATCACGGCTTCGCTACATTCGCAGCATCCAAAGACTTGCGACACGTTTCTATAAAGCGAAAAAACCGGCTCTTGTGCATTGCCGCAGCTATCTTGCCTCACTGATCGGCCTGTCTCTTAAACTGAAATATAAAACCCCATTTATTTTCGATATGCGCGGCTTCTGGGCCGATGAGCGTATTGACGGAGGGATCTGGAAAAAAAACAATCCTCTCCACACTTTTTTTTACACTTACTTTAAGAAGAAAGAAAAACAATTTATTCTCCGGTCCGACGCGATCATTTCCCTTACCAATGCTGCAGTGACAGAGCTTGGCAAGTACTATCCCAAAGAACTGCTTGCGACAAAAACCACGGTCATTCCCTGTTGTACAGATACCAGCCTTTTCAGCCAGGAGGCAATTAAAGTACTTCCCAACCTTCAACAGATGTCGTCAACAGATCATTTGCTTGTTTATACTGGCTCTATAGGCACCTGGTATTACACACGCGAAATGATCGACTGTGTGTTTGCCTGGAAGGAATTCATTCCCACCATCAAATTACTTATCCTTACAAAAGACACCGGCGAGCTGGATAAGATTCTTTCATCCTGCACCCCGGCGCAACGCGCATTGATTATTACAGCAAGTAGCTCACACAAGGAAGTCGCGAATTATTTGGCCCTGGCAAAGGCGGCCATCTTCTTTATTAAACCCTCATATTCAAAAATTGCCTCTTCACCAACAAAAATGGCAGAATGCTGGTCCATGGACCTTCCCATAATAACCAACTCAGGCATTGGTGATAACGATCTTTATTTTAATACACATAAAGGAGGCGTACTTGTAACTGATTTCTCAACCGCTGATTACATTTCCACTTGTCACAAGTATCGTTCGCTCCTTGATAAACCTGGCCACTACAGGAATATTGCGTTAAACTATTTTGATACAAAAATTGCTATAGAAAAGTATACCTCGGTTTATAAATCTTTAATCGCTTAATCGTGTTAAAGAACGTAACACATATTAGATACAAACGCCTGCTTTTCTCGGTAAATGAATATTTTCTGAGCAGCGAAACAACTCTTGATGCCGATATAAATTATTTTATCCAGTGCCGTGAAAATATAAGCGGCAAGCTGGATGAATTCTATACACTGCTTATTGATCTCAGTCAATCCATTGATACTATCCGCGGGGAGATTTATCACCGAACCCTTTCTGAAATTAATTCCTTCCTGGCTAACCAGGATTTTGAGCATAAAATTATTTTTGATCTCCCGGATGAAGATCTCGGTCACTTTATTGATCTCTACAACCAGTTTGCAAGCGAAAAAAAAATAAGGAAGGCCGAGACCTTTCGTTTAAAGGCTTACAAAAGAAATGGTTTACTTGCGGTATCGTATATTAAACAAAAAGAGAAATTTCTTTGCATAAATTTTTATAGAATTACTAAACAACGTGCTGCTAACATCTATTCTTTTACGGCAAAAGATTCTACAGTTAATTCATCTCAGCTTGGCAGAGCGCACAGGGCAATTCACTGGCTTGACATATTAAAGTTTAAAAAACATGGGGTAAACTATTACGATTTTTGCGGATGGTATGCTGGTCATACAGATAAAGCCCTTCTCAATGTAAATACGTTTAAAGAACAATTTACAAAAAACAAAATAAAAGAATATACAGGCGTAATATATAAACACAAGGCACTCGCACTCTTTCAGAAACTTCGCACATGACGGATAAAAATCTCGGGGTTTATAATTCAAAAAAGGTTGTTAGTTGGTATAGCCGGCTTAAAGAGCTCATTCCTGTTGAAAAAATGATCTTTGAAAGATACAAAGATCTTCTTGCAGACGGAGCTATTCTTGATATTGGTATTGGTGGTGGCCGGACAACAAACTATCTTTTGAGGCAGTGTAAAAACTATACAGGAATAGATTATTCCGGGAGTTTTATTGCCAGTGTAAAACAAAATTTTCCTGACGCACAGTGTTTTGTTATGGATGCGCGCGATCTGCGAACATTTAAAAATGCAAGCTTCGACCTTGTTAATTTTTCCTTCAACGGTATTGATTACGTGGATAATGAAGGAAGAAAAAAAATACTTTCCGAAATTTCGCGGATATTAACGCCCGGAGGTATTTTCTTCTTTTCTACACATAATAAAAATCATCGGAGTTTTAATATAAGCCCATGGCGTAATAAGGATAATTCCCTCTTTGTTAATGTCAAGACGTTTATTAAGCTTCTGCCTTTTTTTTTGAAAAAAATATGGCGAAAAAAACAAGAATTAATTAATGAAGACTATGCGATTATCAACGATTCTGCACATAACTATAATTTAACAACTTACTACACAACACCGGCATTTTTAAGAAAACAGCTCGCAGAATACACGTTCTCAGAAATCGAGTTTTATTTGAAATCCGGTGAAAAAAAGGAAGATGGAGAACTGGACGACTGGATCTTTGTTTCAGCTAAAAAATTCAGGGTTTGATCATTTTGTGAAACCCGTTTATTAATAAAAATAATTCTTCTGCACTGTCCTGGTGTATGTTAAATCTCGGGAGTTCGTAAAAATATTCTTTATCTTTTTTAAGTCTTGGGACATCAACCAAATCATTGATTCGTGTGAAACACATACTATAATACTTTTTTACAGCATCAAGAGAGTGTTTATTCAATTTGGCAAAAGGAAAAGCAAAAGAAGAAACCTCTACATTCAATTCCCGTTCAATACTATTTTTTGATTCTCCCATTTCATAATCAATAAATGTTTCGTCTGTTTCAAGAATAAAACTCGGGTGCGTAAGGCTGTGCGAAGCAATGCTGACAAATTCCTTGTCAAGCTTTCTTAACTCATCGAAGCTCAAGAGTTCCGTTTCAATGATCCTGTTATCCTGCTCAAATTTTTTCTGGAGGGTCTCAATGATCACCTGCCTCTCAACCTGGCGCAATTGGCACAGATGCTTGGTAATCGTAAGGTTTAAAGTAAAATCGTCAGACTTGTCGGCATACTTAATATCCTGATTATGCTTGAGGAAAAAATCCCTGATCTCAGGGAACGAGTAATGCTTCACAAAATAAATAATAGTAGAGGTCCATATATGGCCATGATTTGAGAGGTTGTAAGGCAAGACAAAAATCGTAGAATGCACAGTATGTCTTTTCAGGATTGGATAGGCATAGTCCAGGTAATCCTTATACCCATCGTCAAAAGTTATAAAGCAGGCGTTTTTGAAGTCGGCACCGGGCTTGCTGTGAAGGTAATGGAGCGGCAGAATAGTATAATGTTTTTTAAGGAGAAGGATCATTTCTTCAAACAGCTTGGGATGGATTCCCGGCCAGATACGATCATATTCAGGAATTATTTTGTGAAATACAAGAACCGGAACTTTACCTCTCTTTCTATTCCTGTACAATAAATAATTCCCGATCTTAAGCCAATAAAGTGCCTTAAATAAAAAGTTCCGCAATAATTTCATAGTTTATTGGTTCCAAAATTCCTTATGGGCTAATCGCTGAAGACGAAAAACCACCTGTCTTTTGGGGCATTTACAGAAATAAATGTATTAATTTTTCAATGATTACACAAAATTTATTTACCTTTAAACCTTATGCAAAGCATTATAGTTACCGGCGGAGCGGGGTACATTGGCTCTCACACACTTGTAGAACTATTAAACAAAACCAGCTACAATGTAGTTTCGGTTGATAACTTTTCTAATTCCAGCCCTGTGTCTTACGAAAAAGTCAAAACGCTCACGCAACGCCCTTTTGAAGCTATAGATCTTGATCTTTGCGATGAAAGTGAAGTCATGAAACAGCTTTCAAAAATAAAGGATATTGCCGGTATTATTCATTTTGCTGCTTTTAAATCTGTACCTGATTCTGTTGCAGACCCGCTTCTTTATTATTACAATAACAATCATTCTTTGCACAACATTTTAAAATTCGCAAAAAAACAAAAAGTAGAGAGTTTTATTTTTTCTTCTTCGTGTTCTGTATATGGAAATGCGGATGAATTACCTGTTACAGAAAATACACCGCTTAAAAAAGCTGAAAGTCCTTATGGACACACAAAGCAGATCGGGGAAGAAATGATCGCATTTTTCTGTAATGCAACTCCTGATTTTAAAGCTGTACTACTCCGTTATTTTAATCCTGTTGGCGCTCATATTAGCGGGAAGCTTGGAGAATTTCCTATCACAAAACCGAATAACCTGCTTCCTATTATAACGCAGACTGCTGTAGGTAAAAATTCACTTACTGTTTTTGGAAACGATTATAATACGCGTGACGGCTATTGTGTACGCGATTATATTCACGTAACAGATATTGCAGATGCCCATGTTAAAGCATTAAACTATCTTGTTGAAAGAAAAAATAAAAAAGCGCTTTCTTTATTTAATCTTGGTACCGGAAAAGGTGTTAGTGTTCTGGAAGCCATTCAATCCTTTGAGAAAGTATCGGGCAAAAAACTAAATTATACAATTGGGAAAAGACGCGAGGGTGATGTGATAGCAGTGTATGCAAATAATACGCTGGCGAAAACCGAATTACACTGGACACCCGAATATTCGCTGGATGATATGATGCTTAGTGCCTGGAAATGGCAGCAAAACCTGGATCAGCGTTCTTGACAGACACGAATTTCACTAATTTCACTAATTGTTTTTAACTGATTATTTGTGAAATTCGTGTCTTTAAACACCAATCTCCAAATGCGATCTATATTTATTGT
>JAYSYG010000638.1:0-3080 GCA_043716685.1 Sphingobacteriaceae bacterium
GGAAATTTTTCTGCAACTTCAATTTTAAAGGTTAGTTTTTTTTCTTTAGCAACTTCATTAAATAAAGATCTCAGATCATCGGATATTTCCTTTACAGTAACATCCATAAGCTCTAACTCCATTTTACCGGCTTCTATTTTAGAAAGATCTAATATTTCATCTATAAGGCCTAATAGTCCATTGCCAGAACTTTGAATAACAGTTGCAAATTCCACCTGTTCATCATTCATGTTTTTGTCATTGTTCTCGGCCAGCAACCTGCTTAGCAATAAAATGGAATTAAGTGGAGTTCTTAATTCGTGTGACATGTTCGCTAAAAACTCTGACTTATATTTGCTACTTAATTCCAGGGCTTCAGACTTTTTTTCAATCTCCGTGTTTTTTTCTTCTAACAAAACACTTCTTTCCTGTAACTCTTCGTTAATTTGTTGCAACTCTTCCTGCTGAACCCTTAACTCCTCTTCTGAGGTCTGTAACTTTTGAGATTGCGCTTCCAGCTCTACATTCGCCGATTCCAGTTCATTGTGTTGTGTCTGCAATTCTTCTGATTGCGCCTGCGTTTCTTCTAATAAAGATTGTACGCGATTTCTATTCATGCAAGATGTAATAGCTATTGCAATTCTTTCAGAAACGATTTGCAGAAATTCTATATCTCTTTTTGAAAAGTGTGAGGCAGTTGCTAATTCAATAGCTCCTAAACACACCGTATCAATTAAAGGGATTGCAACAACGTGTTTTGGTTTTACTTTACCCATTGCATAGGAAATCTGAATATCCTCATCCCGCAGAACCTCTAATTCTTTGTATTTCCCTGAAAGTATCACTTCACCGATTAATCCCTGACCCAAATCAATAGTTTCGTTTTCTTTAGAGGGTTGAAAACAATACCCTGCTTTAAACTGAATTCTGTTATTCTCAATTACAAATAGCGCAGCCGCCTGGCTTTTTGTATAAACAGACAAAAAATCTATAGTGTCCTTTGATAATTGCTTAATATCCTTTTCTCCTATTAAAAGATCGCTTATGCCCGTAACACCAGCCTGTAACCAATCTTTATCTCTTAAGGTTTCAAAAGAGTTCTCTAAAGATGCCGCCATATTATTTAGTGAACTGGCAACCCTAGCTAATTCTCCACTAATAATATCTTTTACACGTATTTTATAATTTCCATTAGAAATTTCTGAGGCAATGTTGCTTATTATACTTATTTGATTTTCCGTCCCCTTCTCCTTTATCTGTAATTCTTCCTGTAATTTTGACCGCTCATTATAATCGCTTAAAATCCGGATAAAAAATAAAATACTTATTACCAAAGCAAGTATTGCCGCTACTATAATCAGAACAAAAGAGTAACTTGTAAATTTAGTAGTGGTCAAACTTCTCTTTTCCATAAGTTCCTGCTCGTTACTCATCAGTCGGTTTATAACAGATTTGATCTCGTCCATCTTTTTTTTGCCGTTTCTTAAATCATCCGTTGAAATGGGAACATTCCTTCTTTTTTCATCCATTCGTAATTCTAATAAAATAAATCTTTCTTTGATGAAAGGTTTTAATTCCAATAGGTTTTTTTGTTGGATTGGGTTGTCTGAAGTCAGTAGCATAACCTTATCAAAAAACAGATTTGCTTTTTGTTCGCCATCCTTGTAAGGCTCAAGAAATTCGGTTTTGCCGGTAAGTAAATATCCTCTTTGGCCGGTTTCAGCATTTATCATTGAGGTGTTTAAGCCATTGAGGTTATTAATAACTTCATAGGTATGTGTGACCATTTCTGAACTTGAAATAAGGTTGAGAATACTCAGGACCGATGCAGCTGAACTAACAATTAAGATCACAAGAGAAACACCAAAACCTACTAAAAGATTTCTTCTGAATTTACTTTTCATATTTAAACTGATTCAATTATTTATTAAACTGGTAAAACAATTATAAAGGAAGAGCCTTCACCCTCTTTGCTTTTAGCAGTAATTAAGCCGTTGTGTTTTTCAATAATTTTTTTCACGATTGCAAGTCCTACGCCTGTACCATCATTTCCCGAGCGATTAAGGCTTTGAAAAATCGTAAAAATTTTATCCAGATAGATCTCATTAAATCCTATACCATTGTCACGGATGGTTATTCTGCAAAATTTACCCTCCATATCTTCCTCAGCCTCAACTTCCTTTTTTGCTATTAAAACAGCGTTAATTTCAATAATTGGTAAGACTTCCTTTTTCGCAAATTCTATGGCATTCACTATAATATTTTGAAACACCTGCCTTATTTGACTGGGAATACATTTGATTATTCCTAGGTTGTGATTTACTAAGATTGCTTTGCTACTTTCAATGAGATGTTCTATATCGCTCAAAGCCTCATTTACAAGTATATTAAGATCAGTTGTTATAAATTCCGAATCCGCCGACAAACGTGAATAATTGAGCAGATCAACTATTAATTGAGACATGCGCGCTGCCGAATTAATAGATTTATCAAGATACATTACAGCCTCCTGATTGTTGTTTAAAAACCGGTCCTTAACTATTTTGTTAAAGGTTTGTATCTTTCTTAAAGGTTCTCTCAAATCGTGAGAGACAACCCAGGCGAACTGTTGCAGTTCATGGTTGCTGAATTCAAGCTCCTCGTTTTTTTCAAGTAATTCTTTAGTTCTCTCTCTTATTTTTAATTCCAGCAGTTCGTTTAATTGCTGTTTTTGCAACTCATTTTGCTTTTGGGTTTCAATATCAGTCAATGTACCCACCCATTTAAGAGCAATATCATTAACAATAACAGGTATAATCTTCATTAAAAAATACCTGTATATATTTGTTGAAGGGTGTTTTAACCTTATTTCGGAATTGAACTCCATTCCCTTCGAAAAATGAATGTTCCACGCTTCACATACAGCTTGATCTTCAGGATGAGTTTGGGGAAAAGTTTTATTTTCTGAATAATCGTACCATTGCTCGTTCACGTATACAATTTCTCCATCCCGCGCAATCGTAAACGCTATTTGGGGTAAAGCCTTTAAAACCGAATTGAGTTCTTTCATTTGAATCGCTAAATTCTCCTGAGCGTGTTTTCTCGCCTCAATTTCCTTTGAC
>JAYSYG010000639.1:0-3079 GCA_043716685.1 Sphingobacteriaceae bacterium
AAATGTTGCACAAAATCCAGGGCTTTACAATGCAACAGCAAAAAGAACATATTGAAAAAGAACTCACAGACTGGCAAAAAGACTACGAACAAACCGACGATATGCTTCTGATCGGTATAAAATTTTAAACACTCACACCGAAAAAAGCATGCTATTGGCACGCTAATAGGATCAAGGCTTAATAATCAAAACAGAAGTCCGGTCTGCAATTATTAAGTTATTATTTTCTATCACACGTTTCCAGCTATCCAGGCTGATCAGCATAAGATCCTGACCGTTCAGAAATTCTGCATCTATTATTTTTTCATCGTGCAGGGCAATCTGGTTAGGTGCTTTTTGTTCTATAGAGCGTATTGTTTCATATAGTTCAGGGGTTTGACGGATCACTCCCAAAGCATCAAAAATACTCACCTGCGCCTGGCTGTTCACAATTAGTTTTTGAATATATACCAATAAAAAACTATCGCTTATAGAATAAATTGGAACATAAACATTCTCAACTTTTTCCAGTTTTTTTTCTATCAGTATGCCTACCGGAACTTTTGAAGACTTAATAATGTGTTTTATTTTCTCATCAAAGATAGTATTTTCAAATAATTTTTCTTTTCCGGTAACGGTCTCTATGAGGCGCGCCGGATTAATGATCTTTGAGGTAAATCCTGCAATCTCTCCGAGCAGAGATCCTTCAAACACCGACTTTCCAATTCCGATCAACAAGAGATCATAATTACCTTCGTTGGTAGTTTGAATAATTTCTTTTTCAATATCCTGTGAAGGCTTAAAAAATACTTTAATGGGTTGATTTAATTTTTTTGCTTCCAGCTTAACAGGCCTGAAACTCTCCTTTTCGTATTCATGGAAATTAAACTGATTGATCTCGTTGCTTGGTGAAAGGTGCATGGCTGTTACGTTAGAGGTTTCCACCGACTTCCTGACAAAACTATTTGCAAGCTTTAAGAGTGCAACACCTTTTTGCGGACTGCCAAAAGAAACAAGAATGTTGTATTTTGAGGTCCGTGCATTTTTTTCCATTCCAATCAATGTTGTTTTTTCTTTAAAGATCCAGTTGATAAACTCAAGGGCCGGAGCCGTCATAAACGTTGTTACCAGGGCCATAATCACCATCATTGCAAACACCTGTGGATTCAGCACACCCAGATCATACCCGATATTTAACACGATTAGCTCCATCAAACCGCGCGTATTCATTAAAGCACCGATCATTAAGCTTTCACGCCAGCTTTGCCCTACAAATTTTGCGGCGAGTGCACTTCCCACAAATTTTCCGGTAACTGCCACCAGGATGATCAGTCCACAAATCTGCCAGAGATAGGGTTCGTTCAATAAACCAATTTGTGTACGCAAACCCGTGAATACAAAAAACAAAGGCAATAGAAGTACCAGGGAAACGTCTTCTACCTTTTCAATAAAAATATTTCTGAAACTTGTGGTAGCCGGCATTATAACACCCGCCATAAATGCCCCAAAGAGCGCGTGAATCCCGATAACCTCGGTAATGTAAGAAGACATTAACAATATGATAAAAAACAAAGCCACCACCGGCTTACTTAAACCTTCCTTGTTCGAATATTTATCACCTACATTTTTAAGAAACGGGCGCACAAACTTCAACATAATTAGCACGTAGGCCAGAGCCATTACAATTGTATAAACAGAACTTAATACAGAGCCTGCTTTTACGATCGCAATAACGGCCGCAAGAATACACCAGGCGGTAATATCATCTGCGGCTGCGCAGGTTATAACAATGGTTCCGAGTTTTGTTTTCGTTAAGCCCTTCTCCTGCACTATTCTTGCCAGCACCGGAAAGGCTGTAATGCTCATGGCAATACCCGTAAATAAAGCGAAGGATAAAAAATTAATAGTTGGCGGAGCGAAGGTTTGGTAAACATAATACGCAAGGCCCATGCCCAGTGTAAAAGGAAAAATAATACTTGCATGGCTAATGATCACCGCATCTTTTGCTTTATTCTTCAGCATCTTTAAATCAAGCTCCATTCCTACAATGAACATAAAAAGGATCAAACCTATCTGACTCAAGAATTGGAGATTGCTTAACGATTGTTTCGGAAAAAGAAATCCTGAGAACTCGGGAAAATAATGCCCGATAAAAGAAGGTCCGAGGAAAATACCGGCGACTATTTCACCTATGACGGTTGGTTGTTTTATTTTTTTACAGATAAATCCGAAGAGTCTTGCTACCAGAATAATTGTAATGATCTGTAATAACAGAATGGCCAGGGGATGTGTAACGTTGTGCAGGTAAGTGCTTGTGAATTGATCCCATACGGAAGTTGCTATTGTAACAGATTCCTTAAAAAGTCTTCCTGTCTCCTGGTCTTTACCCTTTATAAGAATCAGGTACATGATGGCTGAAAATCCGCCGATAGTGATAATATAAAATAAAGTATTCTTTATGTTTTTCATTCGGAGGCAACGGTTTTAGGTTTACATGGAAAATAAAAAATGAAACCGGCTGTGGTGCGTATGCCGGAGTAATAATTCTGATTTGGATCAGTCATAATAAAAGGCGCTGCTTCAAAAAACAAGCCTGCATTCTGAAAAGGAAAAGGAAAGGCTTCTACACCTACAGGAAAAACCGCACCGTTCCTGCTTTGAGCATTCAGATTCCATTCTGCTTTATAACCCAGGCCTAAATGAAATCTCACTTTTTCGAGCTTAACGATCCGGCAAACAGCTGACAGCTCTGTAGTAAAAGAAGAGGCTTTGTTTTTTTCACTGTAGATATTGGCTTTGGCAATGCGGGCATCGAGTACCCAACGCGTTTCTTTGCCAGAACGAAAGCCCAGCCCCGTTTCTGTTCCGGTAGCATACAAACCAATGCCAGGGCCCGTTTGAGAAAATAAGCCGTTACCTAAACACAAAACAAAAATGACAAGCAGGTGTCTCATAATATCAACTGCAAAGGTAGCTTGTTAAAAGCTCATTCCCTTAAGTGAAAACAATTTCCGTCTTATATATGTAACAAAAGGAAAAAAAACTGTAATAAAACGTAACAGGTAAATAGCAAAAAAATCGGCAAGCAAATTACAATCAA
>JAYSYG010000640.1:0-3075 GCA_043716685.1 Sphingobacteriaceae bacterium
CAAAGTTTTTAAATGTGGAAAGGTGTGCGTTATTACCAAGTTTCTGGTGCACCTTGGTAGCAAGGTCTATTCCTTTGCCAATAGTAACTACGTCGATATCCTTGCTGTTTCTCTTTAGAAAAATATCGCGCACATAGCCGCCAATGGCATAGGCATCCACATCAAGGGCATTAGAGCACTCGTGAATTATTTTGAAAATATCCTGTTCTAAGAAAGCGTACATAAACGCTGCAAAAGTACGTAAAAACCTATGGATTTATAAGAATTAAGATGAATAGGGAACCTTACTGACCCTATAATGAAAAACTATTTTGCAGCAGAGCGACGGGCTTTCTCTTTCATAATAAGATTGAGTTCTCTTCCTGTTTGTCCTTTCACACTGGTATTCTCCTGAGCACGACGGATCAGGTAGGGCATTACATCTTTTAATGGCCCGTAAGGCACATACTTTGCATCGTTATAACCACTAAGAGAGAGGTTGTAAGATATATGATCGCTCATACCCAAAAGTTGCGAGAAATAGATGCGTTTATCGGAAGGAGAAATGTTTTTTTCTTTCATCAGCTCAATCAGGTACAAACTGCTTTTTTCATTGTGGGTGCCGGCGCAAAGTCCCATTACGTCAATGTTTTCAACACAGAGTTTAAGAGCAGCGTCATAGTCCTGATCTGTTTTCTCTTTGCCTGGCTGGATTGGTGAAGGGTAATTCATCTCCTGCGCGCGTTTGCGTTCTTTTTCCATGTAGGCACCGCGAACCAGTTTTGCGCCAACATGATAAGAGTTGGTTTTTCCGTGTTGAATAGATTCTTTAAGGTAGTTAAGCCTGTCACTTCTGTATAATTGAAATGTATTGTAAACAATGGCTTTTGATTTATTAAATGCTGCCATGTTTTCATTTGCCAAATCGTCTATGGCTTGCTGGATCCAGCTTTCTTCTGCATCAATAAAAATACACTGATCATTCTGGTAAGCAGCTCCGCAAATTGAACTCACGCGGCCTTTTACGCTCTCCCATTCTATTTTTTCAATAGCGCTTAAAGCCTGGCCCGCACTTACTTTTTGCAGGAGCGCAAAACGTGCAAGGCCCGTTACTTTAAAAACGCAGAATGGAATGTTCGGATCGCTTTTGGCTTTATTAATTGTATCGATTGTTTCATGAAGGCAAGTGTTAAAATCGTTCTCGCTTTCTTTACCCTCTACACTGTAGTCGAGAATGGTTCCAATATTATATTTACCAAGCTCTTTTATCGTTTCGTTGCAGTCGTTAATATTTTCACCACCTACAAATTGTTTAAAGATGGTTCCTTTTATAAGACCTTTAAAACCAATAGTTAATGCGAGAGGACCCAGGCCCGCACTAGCCTTAACAAGCAGGGGATTACTGATGAGCTTGAACAGCCAATAAGAACGACTAAGTTCCGAATTCGTTTTTGCCTTAAAAGCATTTTCTGTATTGTCGAAGGAAATCATTATGGTTGATAGTTTATAGTCAATAGTCAATAGTTTATAGTCAATAGTTTATAGCCTCGATAGTTATTCATATTGATTAATATCCGAAAACATCCTGCAGGGTTAAAAATTTTACGGTGCCATATTGTTCCAGAACTTTCATATCGAGTCCTTCTTTTTTACCTAGCACCAAAATGGTCCTTGGTTTGTTTTTTATATTTTTTTCCTGGAACGCTTTAACATCCTCGAAAGAATAATTTTGCACTTTCTCAAAAATATCTTTGCGGATATCTGTTTTATTCCCGAGGTCTGCTGCTTCGAGATAATTAAAGATGATGTCCGCTTTGGTTATTCTTTGGGTACGCATTTCCTGGAGAATCATATCCTTCGCAGAAGAAAAACTACCCTCTGCCTTAGGCATCTCATCTAAAAGCGAACTCAAACCTTTCATTGCCTCACTTAATTTATCGGCCTGCGATCCTATATAGGAGAGGTTATAGTATTTTTTTGATAATTTATTAGGCGGATTATAACGGGAGTAAGTAGAATAGGCGAGCGCTTTTGATTCCCTGAGGTCCTGGAATAAAATACTGCTCATACCTCCACCAAAATATGTATTGTATAGATAAATAACAGGAACGTCTTCTTTTGAATAGTTAATGCCATTAGATAACATAATAATTTCGGCCTGCTTCATATCATAATCTACCACATACACTGTTTTCTCAAGATCTTTTTCTACGAATTGTATGGGAGCAGGAGGAGGAAAAAGTGTTTCCGGAACAGTGTGGTACTTATTTAGTGTGATCTTAATTGTTTCCGCTTCTGACGGACCGTAATACAATATTTTATGCTCAAATTTTGGAAGAGACAAAATAACTTTTTTAATAGTAGTAGAGGTAATCAAATTAAGATCAGTGTCACTGAATACATTCGAGAAAGGATTGAGCGCTCCATAACGTGCGTAGTTGGACATCCCGCGATTAAGGATCAACCGCTTCTGCAGCTTGTTATCATTCCGTTCTTTGATAACATCGGCAATCAGGTTTTTAAGTACAGGTTCTTCTACAACAGGATTTGACAAAACTTTTTCAAAAAGTTGAACCGCTTTTTCAAAATTATCGCTGAGTCCGGAAAGGCTTACCCAGATATTCTCGTTGTCGCAAAAAACATTAAAAGAACACCCCAGTTTGTAAAGCTCTTGTTTTACCTGAGCGGCTGTCATATCCGGTGTTGAGAGGTAAGGAATGTATTTGACTGCTATAGGATACATTTTATTATTATTGCTCCCGAAATCGAATTTGTAATAGAGTTCAAATAATTTATTCTCTACGTTTTTGTTGTAGAGTAAAGGTATTTGAGATTTCAGGGTAACACGCGTAATGTCTTTTTCGTAATCCAAAAACCTGGGTTCTATTCCCGCAGGTACTGTTTTTTCAAGGTCTTTTACAAAGGGTGAGACATTGTCGCGGTCAAGTTCTACAGGAGTAATCGCAGGTTTTTCAACTTTAACAATACTCTTATCTGTACCGGTTCTCTTGTAAGCAACGGCGTAATTATTCGCATTAAAATTTTTATTTGCAAAATCAACCAGCTCGGTTTTTGTGATCTTAGAGATCCTTTCTA
>JAYSYG010000065.1:0-7416 GCA_043716685.1 Sphingobacteriaceae bacterium
GGTGCTTTTTACTAATGTTAATTTTACTTTTCCCATTGTATCAATTTTATCCGTTAAACACATTCGTTAGTTTAATACCACGTTGCTGAGCGATGGTGATAGGATCACGCATTTTCATTAACGCATCTAAAGTTGCTTTAACCACATTGTGCGGGTTAGAAGATCCTTTTGATTTTGCCAATACATCGGTAACTCCAACGCTCTCCAATACTGCACGCATTGCACCACCGGCAATTACACCAGTACCATGAGCCGCGGGTTTTAAGAAAACACGTGCACCACCAAATTTACCAAGTTGTTCGTGTGGAACAGTTCCGTTAAGAACAGCTACTTTTACAAGGCTTTTCTTAGCATCTTCAATTCCTTTGGTAATTGCATCTGTAACTTCATTTGCTTTACCTAAACCTTGTCCGATAACACCTTTTTCATTTCCAACCACAACAATAGCTGAAAAGCTGAAGTGACGGCCACCTTTGGTAACCTTAGTTACACGTTGAATGGCAACTAATTTATCTTTTAATTCTATATCGCTCGATTTAACGCGCTTTACTACTTCTTTTGACATCTTAATCCGTTTTTTAGAATTTTAAACCTCCTTCGCGGGCACCTTCGGCCAACGATTTTACTCTACCATGGTACAAAAATCCGTTACGGTCAAAAACCACAGCGGTAATTCCGCTTGCAACAGCTTTTTCGGCGATTAATTTTCCTACCAGTTTCGCTTTTTCAATTTTGTTAACTTTTGAGCCGGAGATTGATTTATCAACCGATCCTACTGCCAATAAGGTTTTTCCACCTTTATCGTCAACTAATTGTGCATAGATCTCAGCATTGCTGCGATATACACTTAAACGAGGCGCTGTCGTTGTACCTTTTATGGTTTTACGAAGCTTTAATTTAATTTTTGTTCTTCTATCTTGTTTACTTCCTGCCATCTTTTCAATTTTTTAAAGATGATTAATACTTTATTGAACTTTATTTTTCTTACTTCCTAGTAGGCTGAGCGGAGCCGAAGCCTACTTCTTAGAAGCCGATTTACCAGCTTTTCTTCTTAATTGCTCGCCGGTGAACTTAATACCTTTTCCTTTATATGGTTCAGGTTTACGTAAGCTGCGTATTTTTGCCGCAACCATCCCGATCAGCTGTTTATCAGCACTTTCAAGAATAACTTTAGGGTTTTGACCTTTTTCAGTGGCTGTAGTAATTTTAATTTCTTTTGGTATTTCAAAGTTAATGTTGTGAGAATATCCTAAAGATAGTTCCAACATTTGTCCTTTGTTAGATGCACGGTAACCAACACCTACTAATTCCTGTTCAGTTTTGTAACCTTCGCTTACACCTTTAACCATGTTAGCGATTAAAGAACGGTATAAACCGTGTAATGCTTTATGACGTTTCTGGTCAGTAGGACGTGTTACTACAACATTTCCTTCTTCCACAGCAACTGAAATATCTGTATCTACTTTTTGAGTTAATTCTCCTTTTGTACCCTTAACGGTAACTATACCATTAGCAATTTTTACCTCTACTCCTTTTGGTAATGCTATCGGGGCTTTTCCTATACGTGACATGTTAATTTTCCTCCTTTAAATTATGAAATATAACATAAAACTTCTCCGCCAATATTCATTTTCTTAGCTTCTTTATCGGTAATAACACCTTTAGAAGTAGAAACGATGGCAATTCCTAGTCCGTTTAATACACGCGGCATTTTTGCAGCACCTGAATACTTCCGTAAACCGGGTGAAGACACGCGGTCCAACGAGCGGATTGCAGGAAGTTTTGTTACAGGATGGTATTTTAAGGCGATCTTGATTAAGCCTTGTTTGTTGTCGGTTTCTTCAAACTTGTAGTTTAAGATGTAACCCTTTTCGAAAAGAATCTTAGTGATTTCTTTTTTTAGATTTGAGGCCGGAACCTCTACCACGCGGTGGTTTGCTTTAATCGCGTTTCTAACACGCGTTAAGTAATCTGATACTGTATCTGTCATTTTTTTAAGTTTATATGTTATTCCGTCCTCAAAGGGGCAGAATAATTATATGAAACAATTATTTATTTTTTTTGAGGGGGCAAATATACGAATATTTCCCGTACCTCCAAGTTTTATTTTAATATTCTATTTCATCCCCTGCCATTAGGCCAGGGATTTCAGTGAATACTACCAGCTTGATTTTGTTAAGCCTGGTATCAATCCGAAAAGAACCATATCACGGAAAGTTACACGACTAACACCAAAATCACGCATATAACCGCGTGGACGGCCGGTAAGGTTGCAACGGTTACGCATACGTACTTTTGAAGAGTTACGTGGTAATTTTTGCAAACCAACTGAATCACCAGCTTTTTTAAGCTCTTCGCGTTTCACTGCGTATTTTTCAACTAATTTTTTACGTTTGACCTCACGGGCCTTCATTGACTCTTTTGCCATGTTTTATGCTTGTTTCTTTTTGAAAGGAATACCAAATTCAGTTAATAATGCGTGTGCTTCTTTATCTGTAGGAGCTGTAGTTACAAAGGTAATATCCATCCCTTGAATTTTAGTCACCTTGTCGATATCGATCACAGGGAAAATGATCTGCTCAGTTACACCAAGAGTGTAGTTACCACGGCCATCAAATCCTTTGTCGTTAACGCCTTTAAAGTCACGGATACGAGGCAATGCAGAAGCGATCAAACGATCTAAAAACTCATACATTTTGTCGCCACGCAATGTAACACGTACACCAATAGCAACACCTTTACGTAATTTAAAGTTGGAGATATCTTTTGTTGAATACGTCGGAACTGCTTTTTGACCCGTAATAGTGGTCATTTCTTTTATTGCCGACTCAATCATTTTTTTGTCAGAAACCGCATCACCGATACCCTGGTTAATACAAATTTTTGTCAGTTTAGGAACCTGCATTGAAGAGGTGTATTGAAACTGTTTTTGCAGTGCAGGAATAACTTCTTCACTGTATTTACCCTTTAATCTAGGTTTATAGGTTGTTGTTGCCATTATTTAACTGCCTCCTTAGTTTTTGAAGAAATACGCTCTAATTTTTGCGTTTTCTCATTTAATTTACGACCAATACGAATGGTTTTACCACCTTCTAAAAACATTAAATTAGAAATATGGATTGAACCTTCTTTTTTTGTAATACCTCCGTTGGTGTTTTTAGCATTCGGCTTTTCGCTTTTGCTGATCATATTCACACCTTCAACGATAGCGCGCATTTTTTTTGCGTCTATGGTAACGATCTTACCTGATTGACCTCTGGCTTCACCTGAAATCACTTTTACGGTATCGCCTTTTTTTAATTTTATCTTAGACATGTCTTTTAAACTCTAAATATTATAGCACTTCCGGTGCTAATGAAATAATTTTCATAAATTGTTTATCGCGCAACTCACGGGCAACAGGTCCGAAAATACGTGTACCGCGAATTTCGTCAGTTGGATTTAATAACACCGCAGCGTTATCGTCAAAACGAATATATGAACCGTCTGGACGGCTGATCTCTTTTCTTGTTCTTACAATCACAGCTTTGTGCACTGTACCTTTTTTAACGTTTCCACTAGGCATAGCATGTTTTACTGTAACTACAACTTTATCGCCTATTGAAGCGTAACGTTTTTTAGTTCCACCCAATACGCGGATAACCAACACTTCTTTAGCGCCACTGTTATCTGCTATTGTTAATCTCGATTCGTTCTGTATCATTTTACAATTTCTTTATAATGATTAACATCAATTATTTAACTTTTTCCATTACTTCCACTAAACGCCAGTTCTTTGTTTTGCTCAAAGGACGTGTTTCAGCAATTTTTACGGTATCCCCGATGCTGCATTCGTTTTTCTCATCATGAGCTACGAATGTACTGGTTTTGTTAAGGAATTTTCCGTATTTCGGGTGTTTTACTTTACGCATAACAGCCACAACGATGCTTTTATCCATCTTGTTGCTTTTTACGACACCTACTTTTTCTTTTCTTAAATTTCTATCTTCCATGATTTAAAGCGATATTTATTTGGCTGCTTTTTTACGGCTATTTGATTCAGTTAACATCATTGCAATGTTTCTGCGCGCAACACGGATCTTAGCCGGGTTTTCAACAGGAGATATTGCGTGATTTAGAGTCATCTTATTCAAATCCGCTTTTTCAGCAGTTATCTTCTCATTTAATTCCTGATCAGATAAACCTTTTATTTCTTTGGTTGCCATTGTTTATTTTGTTTTAATTACGGTGTACTTTACACCTTTTTTTACTTCGCTTTAATTAAAGTAACGGTTTAATTAAACTTCAGTTATATTATTTATTCTTAACTACTTAACTGCAGCAACTTCTACATAATCCCTACGTACTATAAACTTAGTAACGATCGGTAATTTCTGAGCTGCTAAACGCAATGCTTCTTTTGCAACTTCCAGAGGAACTCCTTCAGCTTCAAAAATAATACGTCCACGTTTTACAGGAGCCATCCAATATTCCGGAGCACCTTTACCTTTACCCATACGAACCTCTGCTGGTTTCGAAGTAACAGGACGATCCGGGAAAACACGGATCCAAACCTGGCCTTCACGTTTCATAAAACGGGTAATAGCGATACGGGCTGCTTCCAACTGGCGACCAGTCATACGGCACTCGTCCATAGCTTTAATACCAAATGAACCAAAGGCTAACTCATGACCACGCTTCGCGTCGCCCTTGATCTTCATTTTATGTGATTTTCTATATTTTGATCTTTTTGGTTGTAACATGACTTAAATTTTATCTTGTTGTTTTAATTGGTGAAGTGTCCCGATAGCTATCGGATGTTCTACTTCAGTTTACTTATCTTCTCTCTTGGTTGGCCTTTTTTTACCAGCAAATTTTGGACGGTCTTCTCTTCTGTCTCCTCTATCGCTACCAGCACCAGGACCACCTTTATCGTTTTTCATTAATCCTGCATTAGGAGAAAGATCACGTTTACCGAAAACTTCACCACGGCAGATCCAGACTTTTACCCCAATACGGCCGTAAGAAGTATGCGCTTCTGCGATTGCGTAATCTATATCAGCACGTAAAGTATGTAAAGGAGTTCTTCCTTCTTTATACCCTTCAGTACGCGCCATTTCAGCTCCACCTAAACGGCCGGATACTTTAATTTTGATACCTTCTGCACCCATGCGCATGGTTGAAGCCATAGACATTTTTGCTGCACGACGGAAAGAAATACGTCCTTCGATTTGACGTGCAATACTGTCGGCCACTAAACGGGCATCCAGTTCCGGACGTTTAATTTCGAAGATATTGATCTGAATTTCTTTTTTGGTTAATTTTTTTAATTCTTCTTTCAGTTTATCTACTTCTTTACCACCTTTTCCGATAATGATGCCAGGGCGGGCAGTATTGATCGTAACAGTAACTAATTTCAGAGTTCGTTCAATAACGATTTTAGAAATGCTCCCTTTAGGTAAACGCGCTTTTAAGTAGTTTCTGATAGTGTTATCTTCAACCAATTTATCTGCGTATTTATGACCACCAAACCAGTTAGAATCCCATCCTTTGATGATTCCTAATCTTATACCAATTGGATTTACTTTTTGTCCCATTTCTATTAAATATTTTTTGTGTCTAAAATTAAAGTTACATGATTTGTGCGTTTGCGGATACGGTATCCACGGCCTTGTGGCGCTGTACGCAAACGTTTCACCATTAAAGCGCTGTCTACCATTACCTCTTTCACGAATAAAGTTCCTTCTTCAGCACGTTGTTGGCTTTTAGCTTCGTAATTCGCTATTGCAGACTTTAATAATTTTTCTAATCTTCCTGAAGCTTCACGTGTATTGAATTTCAATATGTTTAAAGCTAAATAGGCATCTTTACCTCTTACAAGATCCGCAACCTGGCGCATTTTGCGTGGTGAAGTCGGACAATTATTTAATTTAGCGAAGAAAGAAGTTTTGTTCTCTTCTTTACGTTTCTCGGCTACTAATCTTTTTCTTTTTCCCATGGCTATATCTTATTTCTTGTTATGGCCAGCGTGACCTTTAAATACGCGGGTTGGCGAAAACTCTCCTAGTTTATGCCCTACCATATTCTCGGTCACATAAACCGGGATAAATTTTGCACCATTATGTACAGCAAATGTATGCCCTACAAACTCTGGTGGAATTGTTGAACGACGGGCCCAAGTCTTGATTGCAGACTTCTTTCCGCTTGCGTTCATCTTTTCAACCTTTCCTTCAAGGTGGTAATCGATAAAGGGACCTTTTTTTAATGATCTTGCCATTTTTTTGTTTTTGGTTTTGAAACTCACCCCCCTTCACTTCGGCTACGCTCTGTGAGCGGGGTGGGCCATTAAACGTTTATATTAATTTATTTTTTTCTTCTTTCGATGATGTGTTTGTTAGATGCTTTTGCTTTGTAACGTGTTTTGTATCCTTTAGCAGGAATACCTTTACGTGAGCGTGGGTGTCCACCTGAGGCGCGACCTTCACCACCACCCATAGGGTGATCTACCGGGTTCATCACTACTGGTCTTGTACGTGGACGGATACCTAACCAACGGCTTTTACCTGCTTTACCAGCAACTTCCTGGTTGTGATCAGGGTTAGACACTGCGCCTACTGTAGCTTTACAAGTAATAAGGATCATACGAACCTCACTCGAAGGCATACGTAGAATGGCGTATTTACCATCACGCGCCGATAATTGTGCATAGGAGCCTGCGCTACGTGCCAAAACAGCACCTTGACCAGGACGTAATTCAATATTATGGATAATTGTTCCCAAAGGAATTTCCGATAATAAAAGTGTATTTCCGATTTCCGGCGTTGCACCCTTACCTGACATTACTTTTTGATCAACTTTTAAACCCTGTGGAGCAATGATGTAACGTTTTTCACCGTCTTTGTAAAAGATCAGAGCAATACGTGCCGAACGGTTCGGATCGTATTCAATTGATTTTACAGTTCCTTCAATTCCGTCTTTATCACGTTTGAAGTCGATTGAACGTATTACTTTTTTGTGACCACCGCCAATATAGCGCATAGTCATTTTACCTGAATTATTACGACCGCCGGAAGAATAATTAGTCTTAACGATTAAGCTCTTTTCAGGTTTGCCCGCTGTTATTTCATCGAACCCTGAAGTGAGTTTGTATCTTAATGTAGGTGTAAGTGGTCTATATTTTTTTAATGCCATTTTTTGAAGTGTTATTTGTTAGTTGCTAGTCGTTATATGTTATACGTTTAACATATAACTTTTAACGTATAACTTTTTTATTATATACTTGCGTAAAAATCAATTACTTCGCCTTGTTTTAAAGTTACAATTGCTTTTTTGTTGCGGTTAACACGGCCAACAGCTACACCACGTGTAGTATTGCGGGTTTTAACTTTTCCAACGTATTGTTGAGTATTTACAGAATCATCTTTTACACTGTACATT
>JAYSYG010000641.1:0-3066 GCA_043716685.1 Sphingobacteriaceae bacterium
TCCTTTTGTTTTATATTGATGGAAAGCTGGAGGGCAAAATTATCAAAGGCTTTGTTACAAAATTCCAACAGACAGATTCAGTCATTATTGGCATAAGTGCAAATAAAAAAAACCAAAGATATCTGAACGGAAGTATTGATGATATGCAGTTTTATGATCGCGTTCTTACCTCAGAAGAAGTAATCGAATTGTACAATGCTCCCGACCCGAATAGGAATAAGACCGTTCTTTATTGGGCGCTTGCTTTTTTAGCATTCATACTACTGGTGATCATGATCTACCTGTTTATAAAGCATCAACTCAGCCTTACCGTAAAAGAAGAGAAAGCAAGATTGGAATTACACAATAAAGTATTGGAAACAGAACTGCGGGTAAACCGGGCATTGATGAACCCACATTTTATATTTAATTCATTGAACGCACTGCAAAACTATATCCTGAAGAATAATACAGAAGGCGCAGTAGATTACCTGGCTAAATTTTCTAAACTCATCCGTAAAATCCTTGAAGGGAACATGTCAGATACAATTTCTTTAGCTTTGGAGATAGAGTTGATCAAAGGTTATATGGAAATAGAAAATTTAAGATTTAAGGAGAAAATTAATTGTATAGTAACCGTTGATAAACATATTCTTCCCATGTCGGTTAAAATTCCTGTTATGATGATTCAGCCATTTATTGAAAATGCTATATGGCATGCGTTTCAGGGTAAAGAGGGTGAAAAAAATATTATGATCTCTTTTTCATCAGGCGATGTGAAGTATTTAGAATGCACTATTGAAGACAATGGGACGGGCAGGAAATCGAAAGAGGTACAAAGCACAGATAAAAAGTCCCTGGCTACAGGGTTTATAATTCAACGGCTGGACATGCTGAATAAAATTTATAATTTACATGGCTGTTTATCAATTATAGACAAACCCGATAATGGTGGTACAATTGTAACCATTAAACTACCAATTTTAAATACTGAACTCCTATGTTACTACGTGCAATTATAATAGACGACGATGAAGTGGGTATCGAAGCCCTAAAACTACTTATCAGTAAATTTATTGACGACGTAAATGTTGTTGCCGAATGTTCCGATCCTTCAAAGGCCATTAAACTTATACAGGATTATTCTCCCGAGATCGTTTTTCTTGACATACAAATGCCGGGAATGAACGGTTTCGAGTTGCTTGAAAAACTCGGTGAGAAAAATTTTAAGCTCATCTTCGCCACTGCACATCACGAACATGCACTTAAGGCATTGAAATTAAACGCACATGACTATCTATTAAAACCTGTGGACTACAGAGAACTTAGGGAAACGATAAACAGAGTCAGGCGGGGGTTATCGGAAAGGGTAAATACAAAAGGCAATTACGAGATCCCTGATCTTTCGAATTTGCTTTTAAAAAACAAACTTGCAATACATACAAAAGCTGGGATAGAGTCTGTTGATTTTACCGACATTGTGAGTTTTGAATCTATGTCCAACTATAGTAAAATCTACCTGCGCAGCGCAAGAACTTTAACCACTCCGAAAACGCTTAAGGAATTTGAAAATCAGCTTTGTAACAAAAACTTAAACTTTATGCGCGTACATAATTCCTATGTTATAAATCTTGAAAAGATTACGCGTTATATCAAAGAAGAGGAGTGCATTATTATGGTAAATGACCAAAAGATACCAGTAGCAAAAAGTAAAAAGGAGTTATTTTTCAAATGGCTTACCCTTTAGGAAATTGAAAATGGGGGTAATTGCATTTAAAGATGGGCTTACCTTTGTAAAATTATTTTCCTGGTAAATACCTTCTTCCCGGAATAACACATAAGAAAGTCCAATCCGCTTTCAAAGCTACGTGAGTCAATTAAATTTTCTTTTTTTTCTTTAGTAATAGCAGTATTAGACTGGCGGGTAACTATAAAAAATCGCCTGCTACAAGCGCTTTAACTGTTTTGTTAAGTGTTTCTTTATTGTCCTTGTCAATGGTGTAAACTTCAAGGTTATATCAGCCAAAACTGCAAGAATTGTTAGGCTTATAGTATGGTCCAGCAAAAAGTAGATGAAAGACCAAACCCAAATTACAAAAAATGAAGGGAGATGGCAGAATTATCTTACCTGACATGCGTTAAAATCGCACTTTAAATTTTACCTTTGCGGCGTGGAAAGAAAAATCATTATAGGCACACGCGGGAGCGACCTTGCCCTCTGGCAGGCGAATTATACAAAAGACCTACTTGAAGAGAAAGGCCACCCGGCCGAAATAAAGATCATTCAGACGAGTGGAGACCGTTCGCAGCAATGGGATACCAGTTTTGATAAGCTCGAAGGAAAAGGCTTTTTTACCAAAGAGCTGGAAGAGGCTTTACTGGATAAAAGTATTGACCTTGCTGTGCATTCGCATAAGGACCTACCTACTATTAGTCCTGAAGGCTTAATGGTTGCAGGTGTTTCGAGGCGTGAGGACCCTTCGGATATTCTAATTATGAGTAAGGAAGCCGCAGATGATAAACAAAAATTCGGCTTAAAAAAGAATGCCATTGTTGGTACTTCTTCCGCGCGCAGGAAGTCCCAGATCCTGGCATTCCGTCCTGACGTTGAGCTTAAAGACCTCCGCGGAAATGTCCCTACCCGTGTAAATAAATTACGCAACGGAGATTATGATGCGATTATATTGGCAACTGCCGGGGTAGAGCGTCTTGAGCTGGATCTGGAAGATCTGCATGTTGAAAAATTAAACCCGGAAGAGTTTGTTCCGGCGCCGGCACAGGGCGTACTGGCGTGGCAGACACGTGAAGACGATAATGAGCTGATGGAAGTGATTGACGAGATAAACGACCTGGATGTACTGATTAAAATTAATATTGAAAGACAAATATTAAATATGTTTGACGGTGGCTGCCATCTTCCTTTGGGCGTTTACTGCGATACCGAGGAAGATGATGAGGACCGCTTACGATTTAAAGTCTGGGTAAGTAAAGCAGATGCCTGGGACAAACAGCCTAAGCAGTTGTATTTTGATACGTTAGATACAGATGGTTTTGCAGACATGATCGTAGACCATATTCATGCTATTA
>JAYSYG010000642.1:0-9334 GCA_043716685.1 Sphingobacteriaceae bacterium
TTTTTCATGCAGCTCTGCCGAATCATCTTCTATTGTTAAACGAAATCTGAATTTTAATTTAAAGTCGCCGCTTTTAGAAGGTACACCTGAGATCAGGCAGGTATTTGTATCAAACTGCAAACCATATTCTTCAAGACTTTCCAGTTCCGAGAAACTAAAATCATTCCAGCCCAGCTTTTCAAAATCCAGCTTTGCCTCATAATTCTTATTCACGGTGGCATTCGGGATCATAACCTGCTGCTGCATTACATCGTGTAAGCGGTTTTGTATTTGATATTTATTTGTCAAAATTTTCTGGTTGTTTAGGATCGTTGTTGCCGCATCAAGATTTGCCGGGTCTTTTAAAAACGCTTCGAATAATTTTTCCTTCTTTTCGGAGATAGGAAATCCTTTGTTGGTTAAAAGATATTTAATATAGTCTTCGGGTTCTACCATATTATCCCTGCGACCTGTTTACGTCAAAACCCTTGTCGCCGCTGCCGGCAGTGTATTTGCCTTTGCTTCCGCACCACGGGCAGGTACTCATCTCTTCATCACCAACGCAATGCATTTTGCCGCAGCCGCATACTGCAAAGCCAAATTGGTTGCCACAGCAAGGACAAGTGGGAGCGCCCATCAGTTCGTTTGTATTTATCCGGGTAGATGAGCCGATCGCATATTCATCTGATAATTCAAAATAGGTTTGGTCTACCTGGAAGGCACCTACCAGTCTGTAAGACAACGTTTGAATGTCGAGTCCTTCTACGGAAGAAGGTTTGATCCACTTGCTGTACTTCATCAGGTAAGGCCGTTGTGTATTCTGGCATTTTCCGGTAAGTACTACGTAATTAGGATCGGGAAGATTAGCAGGCGCCTGGCTTGCTTTTGAAGGATCTATTTTTGTGATGGTATTCGGATCAAAATGTGCCATGTCAAATCCGGAAGAAGAGCTTTCCACACTTTCGCTGCTGGCTTTAATGGAATCGGTTACCCATTTAAAAAATTGTTTGTACGAAGATGCGTTTGTGTTTTTAAATTGAAGTACATTTTCAGTCAACTGTCCAAGTTCCTGGCTGTTTGCTTCATCACCAAAAGAAATGGCGATCATATTCGCAGTGCGCCCCCAATTCATTTTCCATTCTTCAACAGCAACTTTTGTATTATCAGTTGGAACACCATCTGTAAATAAAAACACGATCGGTTTCCAGTCACCTTTGCGATCAAGTGTTGTTTTTACCTGGTTCTTTCTGAGCTCAAACATTAAATGACCAAGTCCCCTGCTTAAGGAAGTCCCGCTGCCAATAGGAAATCGAGGTGGATAGAAGTTCACTATTTCCTGCAGGGGAACAAGCGTTTTTGCCTGTCCTGCAAATACAAGAATGGAAACCCAAACAGTCTCAATCGAGTTTGGATCCGTTTTTAATTCCTTTATAATAGTGGAAAGACCTTCTTCTACTTGTTGAATCGGTTCACCAATCATTGATTCGGAAACATCAATTAAAAAATAAATAGGCAGTCTTCTCATGTCTATACAAATTTTAAGATCATTAAAAATAGTAACAGCAGGATCACCTGTGTCATATCAACCGATAAGCCTTGACCTACAACCCAGGGTTTAAAAAAACGCCTGAAGAATTTTAGAACAGGGCTAAAAAAATTATCAAAAAAATTAAAAAGGGATCTGTTCTGTGGACTTAACCTGTCTTTATAGGGAAGGAGCTTGGAGTACAGGAATAGGCCTATAATTGAAAAGTTCAGGAATAAATGGAGTATTAATCTCATATAGTTTAAATAACGATGTTAACTTCTGATGGTGGTGGCGGTAAAAGAACACTCTCTGTTGTACCCATGCTTTGGTTTCCTTTTTCAATGGTATCAGACACCCATTTAAAAAATGATTTTAATGTGCTGCTGTCGGCAGTGTCCAGGTGCACTACCGTATCGGTAAGTTCTTTTAAAAACTCATTTTTTGCTTTGGGACCGGCGGCGCACGCCACAATCACACCAAAGTTTTGACGTTTTACTTTTGGAATAACCTCTCTGTATGTTGCAAGGTCAGAAGGAGTTCCGTCTGTCATTAAAAACAAAAGAGGTTTCCAGTCGCCTTTTTGGTTCTCGCTTCCCTTGCGGATCTCTACCGATGTTTTTGCACAAAGTAATTCAAGCGCTGCACCCATGTTGGTTGGACCACTTGGAGGACAGGTAATTTCAGGTAATTGAAAACTCACCAATTCAGTAAGAGGAACAATTTCTTTTACTTCACGATCGAAGGTGATAATACTGAGCCATAAGGAATCCAAAGCCTGTGCATCTGAACGCAGGGCATTAACCATACCGCTTAACGCATTGTTAAGCGCCTGTATGGGTTCTCCGTTCATGGAACCGGAGGTGTCCAGAAGAAAATAAACCGGGAGTCTGCGCATACTTATTTTTTGTTCTGTATCAGAATAGTTCTTTAATCTGTCAGTTCGAGTAGTTTCGTAGCCTTAGCGAAGAAACGTATCGAGAACTTCTCCTATGTCTCCTAACGTCGGCTACTCGAAGTGACACTTTTTATTTTGCATTATCTGAGACATAATTTATTTTTTATACAACAATATTTAATTCGGGTGGAGGCGGCGGCAATTCATTCAGTCCCGTAACTTCTTTTCCTGCATCTTCCACTTTAGTAGAGGTAACACCAATAGAAGCACTCACCCAGGTAAAGAATTTCGAGATACTTTGGCCGTCAGCTGTATCAAGACTTACCACATTGTCGGTGATCTGTTTTAAAATAGTGGTATCTGCTTTTGAACCCGCAGCACACGCTACAGTAAAACCGGTTTTACGTTTTTTAAATTCAGCCATACCGCTTTGCCAGTCGTCGGTTGGAATCCCATCCGTAAAAATAAATACAAGCGGTTTCCAGTCACCTTTTTTTACCGTAGTGGTTTGTGCTACTTCGTTGTCAATACAATTTCCTAATAAGCGCAAAGCCTCGCCAAGAACAGTGGTGCCGGTTGCCTTTATATCCACCATCTGGAAAGATGCCAGATCAGTCAGAGGAATAAGTTGTCTTGCACTTGAATCAAACGTAATAATGCTTATAAAAGCTGTTTCAATGGCCTGTGGGTCCTGGCGAAGAGAACTGATCATCACCTGAACGCCATTCTTCACTGCTTCAATGGGTTCACCGCTCATAGAGCCAGAGGTGTCCAATACTAAATAAACCGGTAATCTTCTCATACGTGTTTCTAATTATATTTGGTTAGGTAATCCTGTAATCCGCCTTTCATGCCGTTTCCTACAGCTTCGAATTTCCATTCGTCATTCTTTTTATAAAGTCTTCCAAATTGTACTGCAGTTTCAATAGAGAAATCTTCATCGAGTTCGTATTTCATTAATTCTGTATTGCTTGAATCAAGGATCCTGATATAGGAATTGCGGATCTGTCCGAAATTCTGCCTTTTTTCAGCCGCTTTGTGAATGGTAACCACGAAGGAAATTTCCGCTACTTCAGCGCCAAGTTTTGCTGTGTCTACCACTACCTGTTCGTCATCTCCGTCACCCGCGCCTGTGAGGTTATCACCCATGTGCGTGATGCCACCATCCGGCGTTTTCAGATTGTTGTAATACACAAAATGACTATCACTGGGCAACTTGCCATTTGCACCTAATACAAACACGGAAGCATCCACGTCGAATGCCTCGCCTGTTGCATTGGTGTTAGAATCCCATCCTAAACCAACTGTAAATTTTCCTGAACTAACATTTTGTCTTTGCCCTTTTTCTAAATTGATTGCCATAATTTTTCTTTTTAAAGATGAACGCGTTTTGCCCAGCTCCTAATCATGAAGCGAGCTATACTCTGATTCATGGTTATTTTATATTGATGTTTAACATTGCTTTTAATATGTTCGTTTGCTCGTCCACATTTTGTAAGTCATCCAAAAAGTCAACTCCTGAAATTTTAGCAAGGTAACTTTCCATTACCTTCTCTACGTCTTCTTTCAACGAGGTTTTTACAGTATTTAATTGTTCCTGCAATAAGGCATTCTTGTTTGCCAACTGGTCAATCAGGTCTTTTCTGTTTGATTGATTTTTGGAAATGTCTATGCCTCTGAGTTGGTTATCGTCTACTAAATAAAAGGATTTTTTAACTGGTATAAAAATAAATTTATCATTTGAATTAACAAACTCATAGATCTCAAGCGGCTCGTTTTTATACTGCAATCCACATACCAGTTTCACTTTAAACTTCTGTATGTTCAGTTTACCGGCCAGTTTTTTTTCGAGTGTCACAAATGTATTTTGGTAAACCCCCGCATCTGAATGTGTAGTGATCCTTTGATACTGGTCCTGAGTAATTTCCCTGTAAAACTCTGCGCAGCGCTGTTGTGAAAGGGTAAGTACTTCGGTCCAGATAAACTTTGCCTTTCCATTTCCGGCCAGCATGTTGTAAGCTTCTTCCAGTTTTGTACAAATAAGCACAGAATGTTTTCGCGCTTCCTCCGGAAAAGTAGTTACAGTAACCTCTTCGTTTAATCTTGAAATAAAGCCTTCGTTAATATAGATCTCATCCGAAATAAGGAGATACTTCTGTTCTTTTACACGTTTCAGCTTTTGAAACAATTCTATCAGGCTCGAGGTAAATTGTATATGAAAAAGATCAAGCTTATTAATGTCCAGCTCCTTATTTCCTTCAAACAGGTTATGAATAACCTTGGTCCGGATAAGAATAGCAATAAGATCGGGGTGATTAAAAAAATTAGCTAATATTTTTAAAGTCGACAGCTTTTTATTACTGTCGGCAATTATATTTTTAAATGTTTCTGACTCACCACTCATTGCCTTCTGCTAGTCCGGGATATTTATTGCACTACGCCTTTTTTCAATTCCGCTTCAAGATCCTGGAGGCCCTTGTCAAGCTCTCTCCTGGTTTGTGTACCTTGTTCGTGAATTTGTTTTACTTCGGTGAGCGTATCAATTAATGATTTAGTAGTGTTTCTCAATGTTTCGAGTGATACGACTGTTTTCTCATTTTCTTTTGCTACTTCAATGCTGTTTTGTTTCAGCATCTCAGCATTTTTATTAAGAATGGTATTGGTTGTCTCAGAAACTTTTCTCTGCACTTCAATGTGCTGTTTTTGTCTTTGCAGGGCAACCGCCAGCGTCAACTGGTTCTTCCATACTGGCATGGTGGTTGTTAAGATCGATTGTGCCTTTTCTGCAATAGATGTATTATTGTTTTGAACCACACGGATTTGTGCCAATGACTGAAGCATAATGAAACGTACGATCTTCATGTCTGCTAAACGTTTATCGAGACGGTTCACAAAGTTACGCTTGTCAGAGATCTGGTAATCCTGGTATTGAGAAGGATTTGCATCCATTTGCGCCAACTCTTCACTTAATTTCTGGAAACGGATCTGCCCGGCAATAATATGCTTTTCCATTTCCTTAATCATGCTCACATTCGAATCGAACATGGTTTGCAGAGCCGCATTGTCTTTTACGGAATTGATCATTCCTGCTTTTACCTTGTTGCTGATCTTTTCAACATTGGCGGTGATCTTGTCGTATTGCTGAAAAAGTTTTTTAATATCCACTACCAGTTTGTTCAGGAAGGGGATCTTTGAAAGGAAGCGTTTAAAAGGACTTTGTTCAAGCTGGTCTACGTCAATGTAATTTAGCTCGGTTAATAGTTCATTGATGTTATTTCCCACGTCTCCACCCTGGTAGGTCCTTACATTTGAAAGGAAAGTATCACTTTGTTTGGCAATTGAATTCTGAATCTCGGCTCCGAAATTAATGATCGAGTTTACATCTTTTTCATTCAGTTGGTTTGAAATTCCATCGTATTTTGCTAATTCGGCAGGAGGGATGTTTGTTAGACTTACATTACCTTCTTTATCCATCGGACCGGTAATTATTTCCTGGATGACCACTTCTTTATTTTCCATATTTATTTTTTATTACAGGTAATTTTGTTGAATGGTTACAACGGTTTCTTCTATTTTTTTATCTTTTGTCGGTGCGCCGATGGCATTAAATTTCCACTCGCCGTTACGTTTATAGATCACACCAAGCACCATAGTAACAGCACCAGCGAAGGTTGCATCATTGGCAATGTTATATTTTGCGAATTCTTCTGAAACTTTAGAGGGTGTTCCTTCATAAATACGAATTGATGCAAAAGGAATGTCTTTAAAGTCCTGTCCCCTGAAACTGTTTACAAAGAACGCAACAAATTCTGCTGCGGGGTTTAGTTTAGAAAGGTCGACTGTAATAATTTCGTTATCTAATCCGTCATCTCCATCAAGGTCACCGGTAATGTCATCGCCACTGTGCTTAATTGCACCGTCGCTCGACTTAAGCTTGGTGAAGCAAACGACATCTATTTTCTTTTTGGTTCCGTCATACACTGCGCAGCTACCGTCAAGATCAACAGAGGTTTTGGTAGATCCCCCAAAAAGTCCTTTTTTATCAATTGCGCCCCAGTTAATGCCGAAACAAATATTCTGGAGTTTTGTGCCGTTATTTTTTTCTAGGTTTATCCTCTGTCCTTTTTCAAGATTAATTGCCATATTTTAGTTTTAAGTACTTCTCGTTTTAAATTTAATTTATGAATGCGCAAGCCCTCTGAAAAACTGGATGCCACCAAACACAATTGCTCCCCAGAATATAAAACCTGTATTAGAAAACGTTCCTATAAGGCCTCCAACACACCAGACTGCACCCCACATCATATCTTTGTTCGCCTGCTCTTTTTTTGCGTGGGCATATACTTCATTATCAATGGCAGGCATTTCGCCGGACCTTTGCTCTAAGTTGAGAGTTGGTGTTTCGTGTACATTGATATTATACGTATTTTCTTCCACTTGTTTTTGAGGCTTTGCAAAATCAATTATGTTAAGCTTTCGTTTATCAAATTCTATTTGAGCTGCATTCACTGCCTCCGGCTGGTAGTTTTCTCTTTCTGTTGTTAGAATTTGCCCTAATTGTTTGTCTGTGCGCTCAGACATCACCGCTGAAAAATCTGTTAACATGTTCAAATGTTTAATTATTATTGGGATAATTAATTTTATGGAGTAGCAATGCAAGCCGGGCCGGGTTGAACTAGCTGTATTTTTTCAGATAATCTTCAAGGCCACCTTTCATACCTGCGCCAACCGCTTCGAATTTCCATTGACCATCTTTCTGGTAGATTCTTCCAAATTCAACTGCTGTCTCAATAGAGAAATCTTCATCTAACTCGTATTTTACCAATTCAGTATTACCCTGGTCAATAATGCGGATAAAAGAATTACGTACCTGCCCGAAATTTTGTTTCCTGTTTTCTGCTTCATGTATGGTAACTACCACACAAATTTCTTTTACGCCTGAATTTATCTTGGAAAGGTCAACGGTTATAGACTCATCATCGCCATCGCCCGCCCCTGTGAGGTTATCGCCTGTATGGATCACAGCCTGATCTGGTGACTTTGTATTATTATAGAAAACAAAATACTCATCGGAAATAATTTTTCCGTTAGTGCCTAAGATAAAAACAGAAGCATCCAGGTCGAATGCTGCGCCTGTTGAGCTGACATTGGTATCCCAGCCTAAACCTATCGTAAATTTTTGCGCGTTTATGTTTTCGCGTTGCCCCTTTTGTAAGTTAATTGCCATAATTGATGTGTTTTATAATTTTGTCAAGGTTTAATTTATACTCATTCATCAGGTGATAATTATTCCCTATTGCATAGTCGATAATTTTCTCCAATGTGGGTTTTGATACTTCTAAAATAAGGGAATTTATTGAGTTTTTCTCATTTAATATGTATTTTATGGTTCTTGTATTTACTTGTGTATCAGCTTTATTTAGTAATTCTGAAACCTCAGGATTGCCTTTTACATAATAATAGTTGAGGAAATTCTCAAAAACGGGTGTAATAGCCGGATTCGTTAATTCGGCAAAATAAGCAAACATAAATTCGCCTTCGATATTGTTTTGGCTCAATATCTTTCTGATGATCAGTTCGTGACTTCCAGTGATCTTAATATCATCTAAAAAAATGCACAGTCGGTTCGTCAGGAATTTTGTATCAATGTGATAGGTATCAGAAGAAATAAGATTCAAACGCTCTTCAAAATTAAGGTTGCCGTAATCTTCACTGTAAGTTTTATACCTGTGGATCTTGGATTCGAGCAAAGCCTTTTTATGATGCTTATGAAGAAATTTATTGACCTCCCGCTTAAATTTTTGAGAGAGATAATACGATGCAGTTGGAATGTAATTAAAAGGACTTGGCAAAAAAACAATATCGGTATGTTCCAGTAAAAGCGCTTTGTGTTCTTCTAAAAAGCGGGCGGCCATTTGTGTTCCGAATGCCTTGGTAGCGGAGTAATCGCCGAACTTAAACTTACTGTAGTCTGCAGGATCAAAGCCGATCTTTTCAGTATCGTTGATCTTATGTAATGAGAAATGATGGAACATTAATGGGTTACTTTTTCTTTAAAAATGCTTAGGCTTAATAAAGAAATATTATTTGAATTTATTAATGCGCTTTGCATGCCGGCATTTTCGGCGCCAACTATATCGGCGTAAGAATTATCGCCAATGTGGAGGATGTTATTTTTTTCAAGTGATCTTTTTTTTTCAAGTACTTCCTTATGCACAAGGCTGAAAGCTTCCGCTGAGGGTTTGGAGCAGTTGATCTCATCCGAATAAAGTTGAAAACTGAAATAAGATCCCACTTTCAGATGATCGAGTAAAGCGCGAAGAGTTCTGCCTTTTATAAAACCGGTATTACTTAAAATGCTCATAGTGATACCACTTTCAGCCAAGACACCTAAATAATTTTCCAGTTTATCTTCAATTAAAATGGGATGATAGGTGGTAAATAATTCTTCCTGCTGCTGAAAAAAATCAGCGAGAATATGAGGATCAACACCTTTAAAGTCATGTTCCAGGCTCGAAAGAACGATGGCGACCATTTCTTCAGCGTCTATGTTCTTACCGGTAATTTCATTAATGGCAGTGAAACGTTTATCCCACTGCCTGAAATGTGTTGAAATTTCTTCCACAGGGTGTGGAAGTGAAAAAAAATCTTTGAATAAAAGATCGCGTTCTTTTTTGAATTCTGGGTTAGACCGGATCAGTGTTAACCAAACATCAAATGAAATATGGTGTACATCAAAGAACTCTTGTGTCATTATAAGTACGATTTCACAATTTTATGAATGGTTTGACCAAGGAAGGTGTCTTCTGTAGGGTCACCAATAGCGTTGAATTTCCACTCATTGTCTTTTTTGTACAACTTGCCCATGATCAACGCTTTTTTTCCTGCGTATTGTGGTTCAGCAGCTACATTATAAGAAGCAAATACTTCTT
>JAYSYG010000643.1:0-3058 GCA_043716685.1 Sphingobacteriaceae bacterium
CGGTTCCTGTTTTTATTTTGTGACCTGGCGAAGAATCCCGAGATCTGTTTAAACTCTTGATTTTATTAGTATTTACGTCTTTTTTTTAGCATTTTTACAAGCCTTTTACCTGGAAAATATGGAAAGCCCGAATTATAATATGTATCAGAACGATACTGAAAACATTCCCGAACGACCGGATTTTTTGAAGATCCTGTGTATTTTCTCTTTTGTTTCCTGCGGACTCTGGATTCTTGTATGTGCCCTTGGAACCGTTGTTTTAACCTTTGATAGTGCCATGATTGAGAAGGTCTGGGCGCAGGCTATCGAAGACCATCCCGAATTATCAAAAATAGAGCCTGTTCAATTTATGCACGATTTTGGTATGTGGTGCATTTATTCTGTGATAGCAAATATTTTTTCCCTCATTGGCGTTGTAATGATGTGGCGTCTTGAGAAGATTGGTTTTTTTGTCTATACCATTGCAGAGTTATCTACTGCCTTTTTCTGGTTAAGCACAGCTTCAGGTGAAGAGCAATCTCATTCTGGCACGGTGTTTTTTATTGTTATCGATCTGATATTTATTGGCATGTATGCTGCCAATTTAAAATACATGAGTAGAAAAAATAATAATGCGTACATACAGTCAGGCAGCTAAGCATGGAAATCCAAATAATTAAAGACTAACAAAAACCTCAAAATTTTAGAATGATGCGGTACGGTTTCTGTTTTTGTATAATAACTATGTTCGCACTTGCATCTCACCTGTTTAAGAAATACATAAAAATAATTTCTCTTTTTTTTATTTCCTTTTTTAAGGAGAAGCTTCGTTTTATTTTTTTTGCCGGTATGGCCGTGACAATAAATTTAAACGCACAGGCTGAATGGGTCAGCCAATTGGGAGGCGCTGAAGGAGAAATCGGCTATTCTACCTCAGCCGATCTTTCAGGCCATATTTATACCATTGGTACCTTTAGCGGAACGTCCACTTTTGGCACATATACTACTGTTTCTATGGGAAAGGGAGATATTTTTATTACCAGGGCCGCTGCTTCTAACGGCAATGTGGATTGGGTACGACAGATCGGTGGCCCGAATGAAGATAACGGAAATGCGATTGCATGTGATCCTTTCGGGAACGTTTATTTTACCGGCAGGTTTAGCGGCACGGTTATTTTCGGAACCTTTACGCTTACTTCTACAGGAGGCTCTGATTCCTTTATCGCAAAACTCGACCCACTTAGTGGAACAGTACTCTGGGCCAAAAAAACAGGTGGTACCGGTAACGATGGCGGACTCTCAATTACAAGCGACGCACTGGGGAATATCTATACCAGTGGCTATTTTCAGGGCATAGCAACTTTTGGTACGTTTACCTTAAGTCCAGTCGGAACGAATTACAATATATTTCTGGCACGCACAGACGGTACTTCAGGCAACGTGGTATGGGCAAAAGGATATGGAAGTGCAGGGTATTCCTTTGGGACGTCGGTAAGCTGTGGCATTGGTGGTGATGTATTTATGACGGGTTATTTTGAAAGCGATGTTGCCTTTGAAACGTACACATTGTCATCAGTAAAATACCAGGATATTTTTGTTTCAAAACATTATGGTAGCACGGGAAGTGTTGCCTGGGCTTATTCCGCGGGAGGTGAAGGTAACGATAATAGTAATGGGATTGTTACAGGCAGTGATGGGTATGTGTATACAACCGGGAAATTTGAAGAAGAGTGTACGTTTGGAACAACAACCCTCACTTCCGAAGGGAGCGCGGATATATTCGTCTCTAAGCGCGATGCCCTTACCGGAAGTCTTGCCTGGGTAAAAAGATTTGGCGCGGCGGGCTATGAGCAGGCAAACGCTATTGTGCAGGATGCAAGCGGAAATATTTTTATCACCGGGCAATTTAACGGCTTTGTAACATTTGGAAATAAAGTGCTTGCATCTTCGGGTAATGCAGATGTTTTTGTGATACAAATGGAAACCGCAACCGGCAGTGTACCCTGGGCCATCAATATGGGAGGCTCAAATGTGGACAGTGGTTATGGGATCAGCACCGGTCCGGCAAACGCATTGTATTGTACGGGTTTTTTCCAGTCCAACGCAAATTTTCCAGGTTATGTGCTAACTTCAAAAGGCTCATCAGATATTTTTATTATGAAACTTAACAGCACAACAGTAGGTATAGATGAAAATAACATCCTGTACAGTTCTTTCCAGATAATGCCACTTCCCTTTCACGATGAAGTAATAGTTTCAATACATAAAACACATTTAAAACCATACAGTCTTTTTCTAACAGACGTTTCGGGTAAAGTAATTATGGAATTAGTTTCTGATCAATCTCATCAGCAAATGAATTTAGGATTTTTAAGTCCCGGAATTTATTTTATCACCCTCCGTGAAGAAAATGGGATCCGGGCCGTAAAAAAAGTAGTGAAACAATAAGAGAATAAATCCTGTCTCCTGGCTCTCTTCTGTCTTGCTTCCCCTAATTAGTCAACATTCTCAAGCCCACTCCCAGGCAGTTCGGTACATTCCGTTTTTTTCGCAATACTCTAAAAAAGCCTGGTAAAAATCACTGGAGCCAATGGTGGCACTATCACCAATCACTACCAGTTTTTTCTTTGCACGCGTAATCGCCACATTCATCCTTCTCAAATCGTTTAAGAAACCGATCTCATGCTTATCATTACTGCGCACAAGACTGATATAGATCACATCTCTTTCTTCTCCTTGAAATCCATCAATTGTTTTTACACTCAGCGATTGCAGTTTGCCTTTTTCAAGCTCCAGGTGAAGAATATTTTCTTTCAGCCATTCGCGCTGTTCTTTGTAGGGAGAAATAACGCCAATCTCCAGTGAAGGCAGATCTGCATGGTGTGAATAATCCTGGAGCAGTTGTTGCAGATGCTTAAATAAAATATCTCCTTCTTTTGGATTAAAATAACTCAACGTTTCCGGATTCTGGATCTCATCGAAACTGCAACCCGCAGTATCAATAAATTCAATGCTTTTGCTGAGGTAAGAGTTTTCGTCATTCACTAAAACATGTGTTGCAACCGTTTCATCTGCAATA
>JAYSYG010000644.1:0-9295 GCA_043716685.1 Sphingobacteriaceae bacterium
GCAGGTACATATACCGCTTGAACTGAAGTAATGGAACCATTTTTAGTGGAAGTAATACGTTCCTGCATCACACCCATTTCGGATGCCAATGTTGGCTGGTAACCTACTGCTGATGGCATACGGCCTAATAAAGCCGATACCTCAGAACCTGCTTGCGTAAAACGGAAAATGTTATCGATAAAGAATAAGATATCACGTCCACCTTGAGCCGAACCATCGCCGTCGCGGAAATATTCTGCCATGGTTAATCCTGATAGCGCCACACGAGCACGTGCTCCGGGAGGCTCATTCATTTGACCAAACACAAACGTAGCTTGTGATTTTTCAAGTTCTTTTAAGTCTACTTTGTTGAGATCCCATCCGCCTTTTTCCATGGAATGTTTGAATTCTTCACCGTATTTTACGATGCCGGACTCGATCATCTCACGTAATAAGTCATTTCCTTCACGGGAACGCTCACCTACACCTGCAAACACAGAGTAACCAGAGTGGCCTTTAGCGATGTTATTAATTAACTCCTGGATCAATACGGTTTTACCTACACCGGCACCACCAAATAAACCAATTTTACCACCTTTTGAGTAAGGCTCAATAAGGTCAATTACTTTAATACCTGTAAATAATACTTCAGTAGCAGTAGATAGATCTTCAAACCTTGGCGGGTTGCGGTGAATAGATTTTCCACCTTCGTTCGTTACAACGTTGATCCCATCAATTGCTTCTCCAACCACGTTGAACAAACGGCCCTTTACTTTGTCGCCAACAGGCATTCTGATCGGGCTTCCTGTAGCTACAACTTCCATACCACGGTACACCCCGTCGCTGCTATCCATAGCGATGGTACGCACCATATCTTCCCCAATGTGTTTTTGAACTTCAAGGATCAGTTTTTGAGCACCACGGGTAATCTCCAATGCATCCAATATATTCGGTAACTGTCCGCCTTCAAGATCGAAGCGTACATCGATTACCGGACCAATAACCTGCGCAATTTTGCCAATTTGTTTAGACATGATTAATTTTCTTAATTTTTAACGGCGCAAAGGTAGTATATTAATCTTAATTTCTAAACAAAAAACTGCGATTTATTAAAGGGTTTTTAACAAGAAACTGCAAACCTAGCTAACATGATTATATACTAAATCTTTCAGGCAGATTAATATATTTAAAGCGCTTAAAACTGGCGCCAACAAAGTTCGGACTCTTAAACTGCTACCTGTTCAATTTTTCCGGATAATGCTGATCTTAATTGAATTTTTCGCTACATTTACTGCTCATGGTGCTATTAAAGCGTATATCCTTACTTTTTTTTATACTTCTTTTTAAGGCTGTTAACGCACAGGTTATTTACAATGCCTATGCCTTGGTTACTTCAGTAACCAGCAGCACCTTACTTGCAGTAAGTAATGTAAACGAAACCAATCACACCTATGCCGTAGGCGGCCAGGTAATTGTTATGCAAATGCAGGACGATGTAATTGGAACCAATACTACCAATGCTGTATCTTTTGGCAACTTATCAGGCATTGCAAATGCCGGCGGGTTTGAAGTTGGAACGATTATAGCCGTGAATCGCAGCGCCGGCACAGCAACCAGCATTGCCTTAAGCACTGCGCTTGTAAACACATATAATACCGGAACCAATTCACGCGTGCAGGTTATTAGCTTCCGGCTCTTAAACGCCGCTGCATTTACATCTACAGCTTCTATTACAGGCCTTGCATGGAATGGCAGTGTGGGTGGAGTAATTGCTCTTGAAGTAGGCACCGATTTTACATTAAGCCATAGTATTACTGCAAACGGAATTGGATTTAGAGGTGGCGCTGTTTCTTCAAATTATTATGGAGGCGGTACTTCCTGCTCTACCATTGATTATGCTACAAGTTCCACGCAATGTGCGTATAAAGGGGAGGGTATTTATGCCGTAACCAGTGGTACACAGGCAAACGGAATTGCAAAAGTACTGAATGGCGGTGGTGGTGGTGGTCAGGATATTAACGGAGGTGGTGGTGGTGGCGGAAATTATTCAGCAGGAGGTAATGGCGGGGGTGGCTGGAATGGCGGTACCGGCTGTGCATTGCCGGGGGGAGGCGGAAACCCGGGCATTAGCTTATCTGCCAGCATTGGTCCAAGCAGAGTTTATTTAGGCGGGGGTGGCGGTGGTGGTCAACAAAATAATAGTGCGGCAACTGATGGTGCCAACGGTGGTGGAATTATCCTTCTAAAAGCCAATAGAATAATTACCGGAGGATGTGCCTTTTCTCCAACGATTACCGCTAATGCAAATTCAGCTGCTAATAGTGGTAATGATGGCGGTGGCGGCGGTGGCGCCGGAGGAAGTATCGTTCTTAATGTAGCCAGTTATTCTATAAGCGCGGGCTGTCCTTTAGCAGTTAGTGCCAATGGAGGAAATGGAGGGACAGTTATATCTTCCACGCATGCCGGTGGTGGCGCAGGAGGACAAGGGGTTGTTATTTATTCAATAGCACAACCTACTACAAACGTTACCACCCAAACAAACAATGGTGTAGCTGGCTGTAACGATAGTGGTTGCGGGTCAAGCGCTGGTCCTGCAGTAGGTTCAAACAATGCAGGAATTGTGGCCAGTTCTATTGGTGTATTGCCAGTAGAACTTTTATATTTTGTAGTTAACTCTTCTGAAGACTATGTTACTTTTAACTGGGCAAGTGCCACAGAAAAAAATACAAGTCACTACCTCGTAAAAAGAAGCGCAAATGGTTTGAATTGGAGCACCATTGAAAAGATAAAAGCTTACGGAACTACCCAAACAAAACAGGTTTATGAAGGCATAGATTATAATCCGCCAAGCGGCACACTTTATTACAGATTAACGAGTGTAGATTTTGATTTGTCTGAGAAAAATTTTCCACCACAAGTAATAGAGAGAACTACGGAAAAACCAGTCCTGGTGCTATTTCCTAATCCTGCTAAAGCGATGTTAACTATTGCCTGGTCTGAAAATACACCTGATGTACAAATTGATTTATTTGATCTTACTGGAAGAGCTATGATCCAAACAATTATCGAAACACTCGATTATAAAAGAGTTATTGATGTTTCTTCGTTAAAGACAGGCATTTATATTGTGAGATGTGTAATGAATGGTAAAATAAACGCTGCTAAATTAGTTATAGAATAGTTTTTTACCGTTACGTTCTATGCTACCATTCCCTAAAAGGAATATACATGGCATGATGGCTTTTCATAAATTTGCCGTAAATTTATGCTGTGCTGATCATTCAAAACACAGAGCATTTCAGAATAGAGTCGCCTACTATTGTTACCATTGGTACTTTTGACGGAGTACATCTGGGCCACCAGAAAATTCTGGCGCGTTTAAAAGAGCTGAAAGAAAAAACAGGCTTAAAAACGGTTGTGCTTACGTTTGAACCTCACCCGCGCAAAGTATTGTTCCCCGAGCAAAAAGATCTGAAACTGATCACGCTGATTGATGAAAAGCTGGAATTGCTTGATAGGTATGGCTTAGATGTAACCGTTGTTTACCCCTTCACCAAAAAATTTTCCGAAACAGATACTCCTTTTTACATTGAAGAAGTTTTGCTTAAAAGTTTAAAGGTAAAGTACCTGATAATTGGCTACGACCATAAATTCGGGAGGAACCGCAGCGGGGATATCACCACGCTTAAAAAACTGGCGGCCAACGGCTCTTTTTTGCTGGAAGAGATCAGCGCAATCGACATTGATCATATTGCCATTAGCAGTACAAAGATCAGGAAAGCTCTTGAAGACGGAAATATTGAACTGGCCTCTGAGTTTTTAGGTCACCCTTTTTCCTTAAAAGGACGTGTGGTAAAAGGCAAACAATTGGGCCGCACACTCGGCTATCCCACCGCGAATATTCAACTCGAAGACGAAGAAAAGATAGTCCCTAAACTTGGCGTGTATTTTGTAAAGGTAATGCTTGAAGAGGAAAAGTACTTTGGTATGATGAGCATTGGATTAAATCCGACAACGGATACGGATAACCTTGTAAAGCTGGAAGTTCATCTTTTTGATTTTAATGCGGATATTTATAATAAGACAATAAAGCTAAATTTTCTTAAGCGTTTACGCGACGAAAAAAAGTTTGCTAACTTAACTGAATTAAAAAAAGAGCTGGACCTGGATAAAGAAACCAGCCTGAAATTAATACCGGAGTATTCATGATAAAAAAGAGTCTATTATTACTTCTTATATTAACCTCAACAGCCTCGTTCTCGCAGGTTCTGCTTGACTCTATGACTTTGGCCAACTACATTGAATTTACGGACCTGAAAGAAGCGCTCGCCGATCCTGATAATGTAATAAAGCTGATTTTAAGAAAGAAAAAATTCAAATCTTTTCCAAAGGAGATCTATAAATTTAAAAACCTCCAGTACCTCGATCTCAGTAAAAACGATCTAAAGGAGCTTCCTGATTCACTTGTAATTTTTAAAGATCTGCAATCACTTGTGGTAAGTAAAACAGGGCTTGAGATCCTGCCTAAGAATATCGGCGACATGAAAAACTTAAAATTTCTGAATGTAAACCAGAACGAATTATCGGTGCTTCCGTACAGTTTTGGTGATCTTGAAAAACTGGAAGTTGCCGACCTCTGGAGTAATAACCTGGAGTACTTTCCTGAAACCCTTGTAAAACTAAAGAATCTTAGAATAATGGATCTGCGTAACATTTTAATTCCACAAAAGAACCAGGATATTATCCAGGAAATGCTGCCACTAACAACTATTTTTTTTAGCCCGCCATGTAATTGTAGCTGGTAAGTTAAAGCGGTAAACTTTTCCAAAGTTTACCTGAATTACCGCACTAACTTTGAAAATTTAGACTATTTGCTCTCATTTTCAAGGTATTAAACACTCCTATCTTAATAAGTTTGTCGGTTAGCCGCACTTTTGATGCCGTTTAATTGCAAATTTTATGACTAAATAATTTACACAAATTCACATGGCGAAAATAACCTTTCACTACATTGCTGCCCTTGTATTACTCCTTTTTGCAGGTCAGGCCACGGCCCAATCCAAAAGCACACTCGAAGACCAGGGCTATGATGCACTTAACAGTCATCAGTATATAAAAGCCTACGAGATCTTTGACAAGTTGCATTCGAGGTATCCCAAGGAAATAGATTACGAGTTTAAGCTGGGAATCTGCTGCCTGAACTATGCCGAGAAAAAGGACAGGGCCATTGAGATCTTTAAAGATATGAAAGCCAAATACAAGACCCTGGAAGTGGAAGTGTACCTTGGAAAGGCTTATCACCGCAACTATAAATTCGACGAGGCTATTAATACATTAAAACCACTGGTGGATATTCTTGGTAAAAGTGCGAGGAAGGAAGATAAAGCTTTGTTAGATGATGTGACGTTAACCATTATGAATTGTGAGAATGGGAAATACCTGATGCAAAATAAAATATTTGCGGATATTAAGAACATTGGCCCTCCGGTGAATTCAAATGAAGTTGAGGGCGTTCCTATTATTACAGCTGACGAGTCTCAATTAATCTATACATACATAGGTAATAGAAGTATGGGGGGTAAATTAAACACATCTTTACAATCTGATCCTATCAACGGGGTTTTTCTTTCTGATATTTTTGTAAGCACCCGCGATGCAAGCGATACTAAATGGAATAAGCCGGAACCAATGAAAACGCTGAACACTATAAGTTACGACGCTGCCATTGCAATTTCTCCAAGCGGTCAGACTTTATTCACTTTTTTAAGTAACAGCAATAATCCTGGCGATATCACAGTTAGCAAGCTTGTAGGCAACGAATATACAACACCGGTGGCCCTGAACGGCAATATTAATACCGTAGATTATTGGGAAGGTTCTTGCTCGATCTCTGCTGACGGTAAATATCTTTATTTTGCCAGTGAACGACCTGAAGGCCCTAATGGAGACAAAGCATACGGTGGTAGGGATATTTGGGTGAGTGAGAATATCGATGGAGATTGGGGTCCGGCAGTTAACATGGGACCGAATATAAATACGGTTTATGATGATGATGCACCTTTTATTCACCCGGATGGGATTACGTTATTTTTTAGTTCAAAGGGGCATCAAAGTATTGGAGGATACGATATTATGTTCTCCTTAAAAGAAGGAAACGAATGGACCAAACCAAAAAGCATGGGGATTCCATTAAATACAACAGAAGATGACAGTTATTATGTGATCAATTCCAAAGGAGATAAAGGTTATTTCAGTAGTGATCGCAATGGTAATGGCGCTCTTGGCCAACAGGATATTTATATGGTAACGCCTGGTATCTTAGGCGAGAAACCTGTTGTAGCTTTAATTAAAGGAACTGTTTACGGAGATGACCGTGCTATGGAAGCGAAAATTGAAGTGATCAAAACAGCGCAGAAAGAAAACATTGGTCCGTTTACAGCGAACAATAAAACCGGTAAATATTTAATGGCATTAAGTCCAGGGTACGTTTACCGCATAAAAGTTAGCGCTGAAGGTTACGATTTTATTGAAGAAGATCTCGACATTGAAAACCTGGGTGGTTATATGGAACAGAGTAAAGACTTTTACATGTATTCCGCAGCCTATGCAGCTTCTTCTAACCCGCCAAAAAAATCAGGTGTTAAAACGGTTGTAAAAGTAGAAGGTCCTAAAAAAGAACCTAAAACAGAACCGGTTGCTACTACTGAAACTCCGAAAACGGAACCCGTTGTAACGACGGAAACACCTAAAACAGAAACTCCAAAAGAAGAAATTGCAAAACAAGAGGGTTCTACAAGCTCACCAACAAAAAAAGAGGAAGATCCGGCTTTAACTCCTACTACAAAAACGGAGCGCAAAAATACAACCCCTAAGAAAGAAAAAAACGATACTCCGCCTAAAGAAGAAGTTGTTTCCTCCGGACCCTGCAACAGCAAACTTCCTGATATAAGTAATTTAAAAGGCAAAACATTAAATGAAGGTGCTAACTACAACCAGCTAATAGCGCTGGCCGGTGACTATTGTGCAAGTAATGTTGTATTTAAAGTTCAGGTGGGTGCGTACAGGAACCCGGAGAACTTTACAGCCAGTGCAGTTAAATCGTTAGGCAAGGTAGAGTCGGAATCTTATCCTGATGGCATTACCCGTTTTACACAAAAAGAATTTACGACACTGAAGCAAGCAGAAGCACACCGTCAGAAAGCAATTAGCAGGGGACAAAAAGATGCGTGGATAGTCGCTTTTGTTGATGGTAAGCGTTATACACTTGAGGACCTGATCATGGTTGATTTTCAGGGCAAGCCAATTAATTAGGAAATTTTGTTCTTTTATTATGAGACACGAATTAAAAATTGTATCGCAAGATATAAGCAATAAAATTTTGTGGAAAAAATATTCGTGAAAATTAGTGCAATTCGTGTCTTTTTCTACCCAAACTGCTTCACGTCCTGTAACGAAATTTCTTTTCCGCCAAGTATTATCAAACGTTCGATCACATTCCTGAATTCGCGGATATTCCCCTGCCACGTTCTTTGTTTTAAGGCTTCAATAGCATCCGGACTGATGGCTTTTTTACCTGTTCCCATTTCTTCGCAGATGAGTTCCAGGAAATAATTTGCGAGTACCGGAATATCATCCTTACGTTCATCAAGAGAAGGCACATGGATAGGAATTACCGCCAGGCGGTGAAAAAGATCGCGCCTGAAATTTTCTTTCTCTATTTCTTTTTCAAGATCTTTGTTGGTAGCAGCAATTACGCGCACGTTTACTTTTATTTCCTTATCTCCCCCTACCCGCGTGATCTTGTTTTCCTGCAGGGCTCGCAATACTTTGGCCTGCGCACTAAGGCTCATGTCGCCGATCTCATCCAGGAACAAAGTGCCTCCTTCCGCAAGCTCGAACTTACCCTTACGCTGGGCTACCGCGCTGGTAAAAGAACCCTTTTCGTGCCCGAACAATTCACTTTCAATCAACTCAGAAGGAATTGCAGCGCAGTTTACTTCAATTAAAGGACCGTTAGCGCGGTTACTTTTTTCATGCAGCCATTTGGCAACTAACTCTTTTCCGCTTCCATTGCTGCCGGTAATTAAAACCTTGGCATCCGTTGGCGCAACCTTTTCAATAATATCCTTAATATCCTGAATAGCCTTTGAATTACCGATCATGTCTACACTTTTTGTGATCTTCTTTTTCAGCACTTTGGTTTCCGTAACCAGGTTACTTTTTTCAAGGGCATTGCGGATCGAAACCAATAAACGATTCAGATCGATCGGTTTGGCGAGATAGTCGTAAGCTCCCTTTTTAACAGCATCTACAGCAGTTTCAATAGTACCATGCCCACTCATCATAATAATGGAGCTACTGATATTATTTTCAATGAGTTTTTGCAGCAATTCGGTTCCATCGAGCTTGGGCATTTTGATATCGCTTAAAATAATATCGTAACTGTTCTTTAACGCCAGTGCCAGAGCGGTTTGCCCGTCTTCCGCTTCTTCCACGCTATGCTTTTCAAACTCAAGGATCTCCCTTATTGAACGCCTGATTGCCTTCTCATCATCTATTACTAAAATTTTTGCCATAACATCAACGTGTTTTATTTTCTGAATTTTGAATGTACTCTGCAAGCGCCCCCTCCTTTAAAGAATAAGTAGAGACACGCATTTTTTTGAATTGAAGGAGATTTAAGATAAGATCCACCATTATACAGGAGATGACGATCATATCAAAACGGATAGGAAGAAGCCCTCTTATTTTTTTACGTTCTTCCAAAGTGGAGGATTTTACCATTTCAGAAATTTTAAAATGTGCGTTAAGATCAGGCTCATACTCTGTTTTATCCGGGGTAAGCGGCTCGCCCCCGAGTTCACCATGGATCATTTCCACGAGGGATTCAAAAGCTCCGGAAGATCCCACAAGTTCAACGGGTACGATCTTTTTTGATGCTTCCAACAAAGGCTGAAGCTGTTCTTTCAAATACATTTCGATCTCATTTTTTTCTTTAGCAGTAATAGGATTAGAATGCTGGAATTTTTCCAGAAGGCGCGCGGCCCCGATATTAAAACTCTGTTTCCAGAATATTTCTTGATCGTTGGCAAGAATAAACTCATTGCTTCCACCACCAATATCCATAATAAGAGAAACGTGGTCGCCAAGCTTTACTGCTTCGCGGATACCCAGGTAAATAAGTTCTGCTTCCCGGTTGCCGTCAATTGTAAGGATCTCAATACTGAATTTTTCACTGATCTCTTTTACAAATTCCTCTCCATTGCTTGCATCGCGTATGGCAGAAGTAGCAAAAGCCAGCACTTTATCCACCTTG
>JAYSYG010000645.1:0-3051 GCA_043716685.1 Sphingobacteriaceae bacterium
TTTACGTGTTACATTCCAAAACGTGGTGGTATCAAATCCTTTTCCTACTTCAAATTCCTCGTAGGTATCCATTTGTTTTTGAATTTCATCAATATGATATGTCCAGCCATTGGTTTCCTGGCCAACTATCAATAAAGGTTTTTTTTGTTTGCGGTAGTGGTGGGCAGGCGACATCAAAAAAGGTCCGGCAAGATCATCCCCGGGAAAAGTTCCCACTACATTTTTAAAATTGATTTGCCTGTCCTGGTAAAGTTTTAATAATTCTTCTTTCATGCCAATGTTGGATTTTAACAGTTAATTATTTTCTTGAAGGACGATTGTTTCCTCTATGACGGAAAAAGACACGTTTACCCCCAAAAAAAATAATATTTATGTCAATATTAAAAAAAACCAGGAGAGTGGCTGTTAATTAAACACTTAAATAACTAAATAACAACCACTTAAGCCATTTAAATATCTTCACAATTTTAGAGTGATAAACCAGTACATTTTAAATTTAAGGTTGCTTTAAACTAAATATATGTAAGTTTAAGGTTAAATTAATAGGATGAAAATTAATTCTGCTAAAATACATAAATACTTTTTTTTAATTGGGTGTACGCTTATTCTGGGCGCCTGCAAAAATACATCTCCAACTATAGAGGGAGATACCGGACTGGGAAGACCTAAAGATCTTCTCGAAAGTATGATCGCAGAATCAGATAGCGTTATTTACGATCTTACTTACGTTGGAGTACTGCCATGTAAAGATTGTGTAGGCATTAAAACGACACTCAAACTTTCAACAAAGGAGAATAAATTCAGCCTTAAAGAAGAATTTCTTAAAACAGACATAGCTCCATCACTACTTACAGGTCATTTTAATACAGAACGTGGTTTTGAGAAAGATGAAGATGCAACACTTTACGTTTTATGCGATGAATTACCAGAAATTGAACACGTCTATTTTTTACGGGAGACAGCAAAGAATGATATTCTCACGAAACTGGACCACACTAAACAAAAGACGAATAACCCGGATTTTGAGCTGAAAAAACTTTCTCAATAAAAAACACTGGTTTTATCTTAACCCTAATTGTCGTCACACTCTGACAAGGTTTTGCGAAAAAATACAGCTAACTTATACCGAATGGAAAAGTTCGTGTTAATTCGTGAAATTTGTGTCTTCAAAATAATGAGTTAATCCCGAAGCAGAGTTTCGAGGAATTCTTTTGATTAAAGACAATTACATTGCCGCAAGATCGAGTTCAAAAGTATATCCGAATTTTTTCAGCATCCTGATGTGTGAGATCATAGCATGACCAAGGCTATCGGTGCATAAATAAGGCACGTTGAACTCAGCTGCCGTCTGTTCTACTATTCTAGAAATTTGAGGATAGTGTACGTGGCAGATGTTTGGAAATAAATGGTGTTCTACCTGGTAATTAAGTCCACCTACATACCATGATAAGATTTTGTTCTCACGAGCAAAATTAACTGTCGTATTCATTTGGTGCATCGCCCAATCGTTTTCTACAATGTTTGCGCTGTTTGGCAATGGAAAATCTGCCTCCAGTACCGAGTGTGCCAATTGAAAAACAATTCCAAGAACAAGTCCGCCTATTGCATGCATGAGTAAAAACCCGCCAATGATAAGTCCGAAAGAATACTCTTGCATGTATAACGGTAAAACAAGCAGATAAACGATATAAAATAATTTCAAAAAGATCATGCTCCAGAAGTAAGACCTGTTTTCTTTTTCAGTATACCTGTTCACGCCATTTTTCCTGTATTTAAAATACTGTATCATATCTTTTGCAAGCACCCAGTAAAGGGTTAGAATAGAATAGAAGAAAAACACATACAAAAACTGGAAGCGGTGAAATTTACGCGGCTCTGAGTGCGGTGAGAAACGCAATACCAGTTTTTCCTCAATATCATCATCCATCCCATGTATATTGGTATAAGTATGGTGAAGAACATTGTGCTGGAGTTTCCAGTTAAATACCATACCGCCCATTAAATTAAGTGTGTATCCAAGCCAGGTATTAACATTTTTATTTTTAGAGTAAGCACCGTGGTTGGCATCGTGCATAACAGACATACCTATGCCCGCTTTTGCAAAGCCCATAATTGCGTAAAGACTTAAAACAGCCCCGGGCTTAAGATGAAAAATTATCATAAGCACAAGTGGAAGAAAAAAAGCGGATAACAACACAATAGTTTTTATAACCATGGTGGAGTTGGCGTTTCTTGAAAGATTATTTTCTTTAAAGTATTCGCTAACTCTTTTCTGTAGAGTAGGAAAAAATAAACTTTTGTCTGCCGGCACAAACCGCGGGTACTGTTTCTGATTGTCTGATGTCATTATTTGTTTACTTAGTATCGTAAAATACGTCAAATAATGCAGATAAAAAACAATATCAGCATAAGTTGTGAAATACAGCGTTATAAATGTCGGAAACGGCCAATTTATAGCATGAAAACATAGGTTTTCAGTATTTAATACCGATTCCAAAAATAATATGGTCCAATTTCGTTTACACGTATTGTACCATTTGTTTTTAGGATCGGCACATCCCAAACGCCCTCGCACCATGCAAAGTATCCAAAAGTAATTTAAACATTGATCTAAATTATTTTTGGATTTAGTATAACTTCTCTAAAATGCTTTAGCCGTTATCTTAATTTCTTTAAATACGCCTTATATTTGCAGGGATTTAACTCATGTTATGTTAACCCTAAAGTGTCGTCAAACCCTTACAGCATTTTGGGCAAGAATACAGTTAAACTAACGCGAATTAAAACAGCCGATCGTTAACTTTAAACTAAAAAATGGAAACCGCTATTAAAAACCTGTATTACGCTTTAGGCGAAGCTTGTTACGCTATGGCCATGGCGGATGGTATGATCCAAGTAGAGGAAAGAACTCAACTCAACAGTATCTTAAAAAAGGAGTTCAGCCAAAGTGCTTCCAAAGATATTATTGAAACAGAAATCATTTTTAAACTTTTGAGCAAAGAGCGTCCTGACGCAGAAACTGCAATGGACTGGGCTTTAAACGAGATTAAA
>JAYSYG010000646.1:0-9277 GCA_043716685.1 Sphingobacteriaceae bacterium
TGGAAAAAATTGCTTCAGAAGTTTAACGTCGATTGTTTCGATACTTTTTTTACAAAAGTACTTTTTAGTGTGCTACTCCCCAACTTTTCATATTGATCCAAAATATTACGTTTTATGGAGATGATGGTACCGGCGAATAATTACTTCAACAACGCATTCCAACCCTGAGCTTTTAACTCATGCACTGTGCCGGCTTTGGCAACCATTAACTGGCCTTTTGCTTCGCTGGTCATGTGGCCTATGATGGTGATGTCCATAGAGTTTTTTATTTTATCGTAATCGCCGATATCCACGGTAAATAATAATTCATAATCTTCGCCGCCGCTTAAAACACAAACGGTAGGATCTAAATTAAATTCACGTGCTGTATCAAACGTCAGGGGATCAATCGGGATTTTTTCTTCATATAACTCTACGCCAACTTTTGATTGCGTGCAGAGGTGAAGGATCTCGGAAGAAAGTCCATCACTGACATCAATCATAGAAGTAGGCTTTATATTCAGGCCCTTCAATAATTCAATAATGTCTTTTCGGGCCTCTGGTTTTAACTGCCTTTCTAAAATATAATCTTTGCCTTCAAGGTCCGGTTGTAGTTTTGGATTTTCTTTATACACTGCTTTTTCTCTTTCTAGTATTTGCAGCCCCATGTAAGCCCCACCTAAATCTCCGCTTACACACAGCAGGTTACTTTCTTTAGCGCCGTTTCTGTATACAAGGTCTTCTTTTTTCGCAGCGCCAATAGCTGTAATACTAATTACAAGTCCACTAAGACTTGATGTGGTATCGCCTCCAACAAGGTCCACGTTATATTTTTTACAGGCCATTAACATGCCGGCATAAAATTCTTCTACAGCTTCCAGGCTAAAACGGCTCGACAAGGCCATAGAAACCACAATCTGCCTGGGTTCAGCATTCATAGCATAAATATCACTAAGATTCACTACAACGCTTTTATATCCTAAGTGTCTTAATGGAACATAGGTGAGATCAAAATGCACGCCTTCTACCAGCATATCCGTTGTTACAACAGTTTGTAGATCGCCATTATCAATTATAGCAGCATCGTCGCCAACGCCTTTTACAGTTGAATCGTTATTGAGTTCTATATATTGTGTTAAATGTTTGATGAGTCCGAATTCTCCTAATTCTGAAAGTTCGGTACGGGATGTATTATCAAAATCCATGTTATAAAATTTTATCTATTAATTTTGCCAGCTTGAAGTCCAGTTCTGTAAGGCCTCCGGCATCGTGTGTGCTTAAGGTAATGGAAACGGTGTTGTATACGTTTTTCCAGTTGGGATGATGATTCAGTTTTTCAGCGTGAAATGCGACCTTTGTCATAAATCCGAAAGCGGAGATAAAATCTTTGAACTTAAAGTCTTTGTGAATGGAATTGCCTTCCAGTTTCCAGTCTTTGATCCATTGCAGATTTTCCTGGATGTCACTTGGTGTATATAAGCTTGGTCTCATGGTAAAATTATCAGGTGCAAAGTTAGGATAATTTCTCTCTCAATAGTTATCGGGACGCCCGAAATGACAGAAGTGCGAAATGACAAAAAGAAATGATTAATCCTTAATTTCCACGCTCACTTTTTCCACATTTCCATTCATAGGCGGCACGAGTTTGGTAACACGTACATGCAAGGTTTGTAAGGGCGGGAAGGTTGCGCTGATCTTTTTATAGATACGTTCGCACACCTGCTCGATCAATTTACTTCTTATTGCCATTTCTGCTTTACAGATCTCGTAAATGGCACAATAATCAATGGTTTCATTGAGGTTATCTGTTTTTGCAGCATGAGAAAAATCGGTCGTCATGTAAACATCTACAATATAATTGCCGCCAATTTTTGCTTCTTCTTCAAGGCAGCCGTGGAAGCCATATAATTTAATTCCTTCGAGGTTTATTGTGTGTGTCATGGTTGCGGGTGTAAAAGTTTTACCACATAAGTAGATAAGATAAGCCAACTGCCAAGAGCATAGGGACACATATATTTTGAAGCTTTGCTTCAAATCCTATATGATCTTAGCGTATAACGCCTACTGATAATTTGTGTTGCCTATGTTTCTATGTGTTTTAATTTTAGTAGTTTGCCTCTAGATTCTTATTTTCCAAAATCAAGGCCGTCCTGGTTACCTTGTTGTTCTGTGCCTCTCAGTTGTTTGGCACGTTTAAAAATAGAGGCATCCATTTTTCCAAATATATAAGTAACAGTTAACCGCACATAACGACTTTCTCTTCTCCTTGAAAGATCCTGCATATAATAAGGGGTTTCGTAATGAGCGCCCATTCTGCGGGTATTAAACGCATCGCTCAGTGTTGCATTTACGATCCACTTTGTTCCAAACATTTTATTTAGGGAGACATCCATTGAATACACAGGAATGCTTGCGCCAAGTAAAAGGATTCGTGGCGATTCGTAATTTCCATTTACCTGCAGGGTCCATGACTTTGGAAATTTATAGGCAAGCGTTGTTTTAGCATTAAACGCAAAACCTTCTGCTTTTACTTCAGGTTCTGTTGGCACAATAAGTCCTTTGATATAAATATAAAAAGCGTTGAAGTTTACAGTTGCATCCAGGTTTTTAAATAATGTGTATTTAAATGTATGTTCCATTCCGTACCGAATGCTGTTTTTTCCATTGATCGTGGTATTTACCAGGACTGTTGGATCTTCTACAGATGGATACGCAACGTCTGTAATAGGCTGTTCCTCGTATCGAAAATATCCCGAACCTAAGTAGCTTCCTTTTGTAAATGTTTTGTTATAATTGACTTCTGCAATGTTTTTGAATTCAGGTTTTAACTGTGGATTCCCGATCCTGTAATTTTGTTTGTCAGCAAACATTACGAAAGGCATAAGCTGGAAAAAATTGGGACGTTGGATCTTACGGCTAACATTAAATTGCACTTCCTGGCTCTTTTTTAATTTTTTTGAAAAATAAACTCCGGGAAATATCGACTTTAAAAGATCGTCAGTGGATGAAGGATAGTTGTAGGAAAATGACCGATTCTTATCTACTATTTTTCCATAATAATACGACTGTTCAAAACGCAGTCCACCCTGAAAGGAAATATCCCAAAAAGTTTTCGTGTTATAATTAACATAGGCTGCATTGATCATATCCTGAATGATGTAATGGTTGCTCATTATGCTGTCGTGTGTATAATAGTCCTGAGTGTTTGTAGCGTTGGATGTGTTGTTCTGACTGGAAGATTCTTTGTAATAGGATTTTACGCCCATTTCCAATTTTCTTGTTTCGCTGAACGGATTTGTGTAATCTAGCTGAAAAACAAATTGGTTTCCGGTGCTTTTTCCTATATTTTGCTGGTAATTATTTGGAATAGAAAACGTGTCAGGGATAAGGTGTGTTGTGGTTGCAAACAAATATCCGTTTTTAGAATTGGTATGGTTAACATTAGCATCCATACTTAGTTCTTTACCAACTTTTGGAAAGGTCTTTTTATAAAGGATCTGAGCATTGTAATTCTGAAAATCGGCATTTTGTTTATTCAGCCTGTCCCCATACAACCGTTCTGTTTTGTTGGCATCGAGAATTTTATAGGTTTGTGCATCATGTGTGTCAAATTTTCCTGCAACGATCATTCCGTTCAATGAAATGGTGTTTCTATTATTGACACTATAATCAATTCCAAGCTTACCAAAATTGAAACCATTTTCCTGGCCGGTTTTATTATCCTGGTTAAAATAGCCGGAGGGATTTTGGATACTATCCAATTGTGTTCTTCTGGTATAACCTTTCGTATTATTAAGAGCGTGATTGTAAGAATACATCGCAGTAAAATTCCATTTTCCTTCCTTTACATTTAAATTAACCATCCCGCCATAACGGTTACTGGTTCCAAGATATCCCATAGCCATGCCATTGTAGCCGGGTTTCATGTTTTTCTTCATGATGATATTTAAGATGCCACCGGTAGCGCTTGCATCGTATTTTACAGAAGGGTTGGTGATAATTTCAACACGGTCTATCTGGTCTGCGGGAATTTGCTGGAGCGTTAAATTTGTTGGCCTTCCATCTACATAAATCATCGGCGACTGATTTCTTAACTGAGCATTTCCGTCAGCATCCACTGTAACTCCAGGAACATTCTTCATTACATCAACGCCCGTACCCCCTTTCACCGAAAGGTCTTTGTCAACGTTGTACGTGCGTTTGTCGATGGACATTACCACCGTGTTTTTTTCAGCAGTCACTTCAACTTCGCCCAATAATTTTTCATCCACGTCCAGTTTAATATCTCCCAGATCCTGCTCCAGCTTGTTGGGGATTTGGATATAGAATTTTGTCTCATAAGTTTTGTACCCGATCTGGGTTGCTCTTAAGCGAAAACCGCCCATTGGAGGAAGATTTTCAATATTAAACTCGCCATTTTCCTGGGTAAGCGTCCCACCTATAACACTATCCTTATTAAACCAAAGCACAACAACCGACGTATATTCAGCAGGTTTTTTGGTTTTGGCGTCAATTATTTTTCCGTACACGCGGCCTTTAATATCTTTCATGGCCTTCATCATGTCTTTGTTGTTACCGCTACCACCTGGAAACTGGGCATTCGCAAAAAATGTAAAAAGAAGAGTAAATACGAGTAACAGGTTTTTCATAGCAGGCACAAAATTAAGCTAAAGAAAAGGAATCCACCACTTTTTTTATTAATCGCAAATCCCGCTGATAACAGGAAGCCAGAGGGGATATGGTAACGATTTAAGCTCGAAATAACGTGGCTAAAATGCCCGATTTAAACAGTTTTTGCTACTTTGTGTATATTTGCGCATGCACAGTGGCAAAATGATCATATTTTCGGCTCCGTCCGGGTCAGGCAAAACAACCCTTGTTCGCCATATTCTTAAAACCTTTCCTGAGCATATCGCCTTTTCTATTTCTGCTACCAGCAGGCCAAAACGTGGTGTGGAAGTGAATGGAAAAGATTACCATTACCTCAGTGTGGATGAGTTTAAGGAAAAAGTGGCCAACAACGAGTTCCTGGAATGGGAAGAAGTGTATGCCGGCACGCATTATGGAACCCTTAAAAGCGAAGTAGAGAAAATATGGGCAACAGGTAAGGCCGTAATCTTTGATATAGACGTAGAAGGTGGTTTGAATCTGAAAAATCAATTTAAACAAAATGCCCTGGGTGTTTTTGTAATGCCACCAAGCATCAAGATCCTGGAAGAACGTTTGCATTCACGTAGCACAGATAATAAAGAGAGCATAGCCCGCAGAATAGCCAAGGCAGAAAAAGAATTAAAAACTGCAGAGTTATTTGATGTTTTTATTTTGAATGAAGTGCTGGAAGAGGCATGTGTAAAGGCTGAAGAGCTTGTGAGTGAATTTTTGGGGATTTAATTTTCAGAAAATAGTGTCGTGGATTTCGTAGATTTTTGACTTGACCTACTACCATTAGAATCTAATAAAAAAGCCACAGATCTGATATCGGATCTGTGGCTTATAGTTTGTTGAAATTACGCTTCCGCCTTCGGCTTTTCAGAAGCAGCACGCATCTTATTTAATTCTTCTGTAATTTGTTTACGTTTAGCGGTTAACTCTGCAATTTTCGATTTTTCGGCAGCGATCTTTTCTTCAATTTCTTTCATGAAGTTATTATTACTTCCTTTCGCGCTTTTGAAGAAGCCCAGGTTGTTATCGTAGGTACGAACACGGCCATTGATCTCATCTGCCAGTTTTTTAAGGTGATCAGATTCTTTTAATAAGAGATCGAATCCATTTTCTGAAGCAGCAAGACGTTCTAATTTTGTTTTAAATTGTATGGCTGCTTTTTCATTTTTATCAATGTGCATTTGCTCATACAACTCGTCCAGCTTATTATAGAAAGCATCGTTGATACGCTTTTTATCTTTCATTGGAACCATGCCGGCATCATTCCACTCTGCATTAAATGTCTTTAAAAGTTCGCGGTTCGCGGCACCGTCTTCGGTTAATTTAAGATCAGTTAAACGTGCAAGCAATTCTTCCTTTTTAACCAGGTTTTGCTCAAAGGATGCATCAATGGTTTCATAATGCGTTTTTTTTGCGTCAAAAAATGCATTACAGGCTTTTCGGAAACGGGCAAAAAGTTTTGGCTCTTCCTTATCGCCGTTACTTGGATATTTTTTCCAGGTATCCTGGAACTTGATCAGGTCCAGACCCGTCTTTTGCCAGTCTGTGCTATTTTGCAGAGCTTCTGCTTTGGCGATCAATTCAGATTTTATCTTACGGTTAGAAGAGAATTTTTCATTCAAGCCCGCAAAAAATAATTTTTTCTTATCGAAGAAACTATCGCAAAGCGTCCTGAATTCTGCCCAGATCTTTTCATTGTCTTTTTCAGTTGTTCTTCCCACTGATTTCCATTCAGCCTGTAAAGCAATAATTTTTTCAGTGGCTTCGTTCCAGCGCGTAGCCTTGGCTTCTGCTACTGAATTGATAATTTCCTTTATTTTTTCAATAATTTCTAATTTGGATTTCAAATTCGCTTCTTTCTGTTCTTCGAGGGAATTGTAATGCCCTTTTATTTTCAGGTACGTTTCATCAAGTACGGCCTTATAGTCATGCTTTAAGGCTTCCCATTTGCCGTTTGGCACCGGACCGATCTCATCCCATTCGTTACGGTAAATTTTAATTAAGCGTTCCGCTTCTTTAATATTTTCAAGCGACTGAATGCCTTTCAGTTTTTCAATGAGTTCAGTTTTGTGCTCAAAGTTCTTTTTAAGATCGTGTTCCTGCAGGTCCCGGAAGATCTTGAGGTTGTAATAAATATCTTCAACAGCACGGCTGTAATCCGCCTGAATTTCCTTGTATTTGTGAGAGGATACCGGCCCTGTCTCTTTCCACTGTGTTTGCAGTTCCTGCAATTTTCTCACGGCAGCGCCTACATTTTCACTCAGCTGGCTTAGGTCCCTGATCTTGGCAATGATCTCCTGGCGCACCAAAAGATTTTTTGACTGTTCAGAGGCAATTTTAGCGTCCGCTTCTTTTTTTAATGTGTTGTATTTTTCAACCAGGCCTTCAAACGTAATGTCCTCCGCTTGTTTGTGGAATTCAAATTCCTTGGTTTTGCCACCTTCGTTCGCGAAAGATTGTTTGGCTGTTTCAAATTCAGAAGTCCAGAGCTTTTGGTACTCTTTTTGCAGAGCGCGCACATCAGCAGCAACTTCACCTGCGTCTTTCAACAGCAGTTCTTCCATTTTGGTAATCAGTTCGGTTTTCATTGTATAGTCCTTGGTTTTGTACTCTCAAAAATAATCTAATTCAAACATTCCACAAATGTTTAACTTTGTTGTTTTTTTATAAAGATTTTTGTAAATTGTAATTTGATAAAGTGTAATGGTTGAGAAGAAACACCTGGAGCTTCTTCAGTTTGATAAAATACGGTACTTAGTACAACAAAGATGTCACAGCAAACAAGCAAAACTGTTATGTGAAGAGATCTTCCCGAAAAGTGAATCACAAGATGTTCGAACGGAATTAAATCAAACAAACGAGCTTAAATTAATTATAGCCGGTAAAGGATATTTTCCTTCGGTGGAGCATGAAGATATAGCAAGTGAGTTGAATTATTTATCCCTTGAAGGAGCGCTCCTTCATGAGGCGCAGCTGCTGAGTGTTTTAAAAACTGTTGAAGTATGTAATACGGTAATACGTTACCTTAAAGGTAAAAAAACCACAATGCCGTTTCTATCGGACCTTGCAAAAAACCTGGAGACATTTGATTTTGTGGTGGATGAGATCCATAAAATAATTGATGCAGAAGCGCAGGTTAAGAATAGTGCCTCACCTGAATTAAGTCGCATTCGCAAACTGGTAGCAGAAAAAAGAAGAGAAAGCGATAAACGGTTTTACAACTATATTAACGAATTACGCAAGCATGGTTTTTTGCGTGAGAACGAGGAAAGTTTTTTTAATGGCCGCCGCACCCTTGCCGTATTGGTTGAACATAAATCGGAGGTGCCGGGATTTGTGCATAGTAAAAGCGAAAGCGGTAAAACAATTTTTATTGAGCCCGGTGTTACGATTGGTATGAATAATGATGTTGCTGAACTTGAAATTGATGAACACCGTGAGGTGAACAGGATCCTGAGAGAGCTTTGTGCGCAGATAAGGCCTTTTGCCCCTGCTTTAAAGGAGGCCTTCACTTTTTTAACCTATACAGATTTTGTAAAAGCCAAAGCGGAATTCGCTGTAAGTCTTAACGCGAATTTACCTGAGATCAAAGGAGGCTTTGCGTTAAACGTAGTGGAAGCATATCATCCACTTTTATACCTGCAGAATAAACGGGCAGGAAAACCAACCATCCCTCTCACGCTCGAGTTGAATGAGAAAGACCGCATTATTGTGATCAGTGGCCCTAATGCAGGAGGAAAGACCATTTCATTAAAAACCATTGGTTTGTTACAACTTATGCTCCAAAGTGGATTACTAATTCCTGTGAAGGAAACGAGCAGCTATTGTTTTTTTGAAAATATCTTAATAGATATTGGAGATACGCAGAGCATAGAAAACGAATTAAGTACTTACAGCGCGAAATTAAAATCGATGACGTCCATTTTAAACGAAATCAATGAAGGAACATTGGTGTTGATGGATGAGTTTGGGAGTGGTACCGATCCTGAGCTTGGAAGCGCAATAGCTGAAACTGTGCTTGAAAGCCTGGTTAATTCAAAAACAAAAGGAATAATTACGTCCCATTTTGGCGATGTAAAGCTTTTGGCTGAAAAACTTGAAGGTGCGGTAAATGCCAGCGTGTTATTTGATATTGAAACGCTTGAGCCAAAATACATTTTAAGTGTAGGAGAGCCTGGAAGCAGCTATACATTTGAGGTTGCAGAACGAATAGGTTTTCCAAAGCATTTAATTGAACGCGCCAAAGGGAAGGTAGATAAAGATAAATTAAAGCTTAACAAACTTTTGGCGGATGTCCAGAATCAAAAAACAAAACTCGCGGAGCAACTTCAAAGAGCAGAACACGAAGAATTCCTGAAAAAAATTGCAAAAGAAAAATACCATACCTTATTTAATAACTGGGAAGAAAAAATAAATAAAGAGCGCGAACGAAAAATTGAATTGGTACGTTTGGCTGGTTTCGGTCAGAAGTATTTACGCTTGATGGATGATTGGAATAAGAAGCAGGACAAGAAGGTTATTATTAAACGTTTTATTGACGGCATTACTGCGGAAACAAAAAAACAAGAAGATCTTCGTAAACAAAATAAATTAAGCAATTTCGCAGAGAAAAAAATTGCCCGCTTGAAGCCCGTTT
>JAYSYG010000647.1:0-3043 GCA_043716685.1 Sphingobacteriaceae bacterium
GGAAGATCCAGACCCCCAAATACAATAGCGTAACCATCTTTCATACTCATTTTCTCCAGCTCGGCAATTTTGTCTTCTGATTTTAGTTTACCCGTCCTGCCGTCAACAACAATTCGTATCATGATGGGTTTTTTGTCTTCCCCTTTTTGAAAAAAGATGGCAACGTCTCCATTAATTTCATAAATACCGCTTAATACATAATACCCCAATTTATCTTCTATAAATTTGGTAGCTAATTTGCCGGAACCTATTTTTTTTCTGAGAGAGTCGTATAAAACAACTTTGATACCCTCTTTTTTTGTGAACTCCAGGAAACAGGTGTTCGTATTTTTTAATTGCACCAGTTTGCACCAACCTTCCGGTTCAGGAAAGGAGGCACTTTTGTCTTTTTTTTGGCCAAAGGAGTTAAAGCAAATAATACTTATTAAAAATAACAAGCTTTTTTTCATAATTTTTTTGTACGGGGTTTTGTTTGGCAATAATACCAGTTTAATTTTATTAAACAATAATTAAATTTAGTTAGAGTCATGGTTTGATCTGGAATCTTTGTGATACACGCAATCCTCGTCCGATCAGCCTCCAAGTATTCGTCGTTCGGGCTGGTGTGGCGTGTATCGTGAGAAAGTGCAGATCAGGTTTTGTAATTCTCAAACAATCCTTAACTTTAAAGTCTAAATTTTATAGTTCATATGTCAGCAACACCAGAAGGCCGCCAGATTATTTTCAGCATGGTAAATGTATCGAAGATACATCCGCCCCAAAAACAAGTTTTAAAAGATATTTACATTTCATTTTATTATGGCGCCAAAATTGGTGTTTTAGGTCTCAATGGCTCAGGTAAATCTTCCTTATTGCGCATTATTGCGGGTATGGACAAGGATTATATTGGCGAAGTACATCAATCTCCCGGTTATTCTATTGGCATGCTTGAGCAAGAGCCTCAATTAGACGAGAGTAAAACAGTAATTGAAATTGTACGTGAAGGTGTTCAGAAATATGTAGACATTCTCAACGAATACGAAGAAGTAAACAACAAATTTGGTGATGAGGAAATCCTCAACGATCCCGATAAGATGGATAAACTCATTAACCGTCAGGCGCAATTACAGGAACTTATCGATCAACATGATTTGTGGAATCTTGACAGTCGCCTTGAACGCTCAATGGATGCTTTGCGTTGTCCGGAGTCTGATGCCTCTGTAAAAGTATTGTCAGGAGGAGAGCGTCGCCGGGTGGCTTTGTGCCGCTTATTATTGCAGGAACCCGATATTTTATTACTCGATGAGCCAACCAATCACCTCGATGCGGAAAGTGTAGACTGGCTGGAACAACATTTACAACAATACAAAGGAACAATTATAGCGGTAACCCACGATAGGTATTTCTTAGATAATGTTGCCGGTTGGATCTTAGAGTTGGATAGGGGAGAAGGCATTCCATGGAAAGGAAATTACAGCAGCTGGTTAGAACAAAAAGGTGCACGTTTAAAGCAAGAAGAAAAAACGGAAAGCAAGCGCCAGAAAACATTGGCGAGGGAGTTGGATTGGATCCGTCAGGGGGTTAAAGGACGTGGTGTAAAGCAAAAAGCACGTTTGAATAACTATGAAAAAATGATGGGAGAGGATATAAAAAGCAAAGAAGATAACCTCGAGATCTTTATTCCTAATGGTCCAAGGCTTGGTAATGAAGTTATTGAGGCGCAAGCTGTGTCTAAAGGCTTTGGCAACCGGTTATTATACGAAGGATTAAATTTTAAATTACCCCCGGCAGGAATAGTTGGAATTATTGGTCCAAACGGTGCAGGTAAAACCACGTTGTTCCGCATGATTATGGGTGAAGAAAAACCGTCTTCCGGAGAATTTAAAGTGGGACCAACAGTAAAGATCAGTTACGTGGACCAAAATCATAAAGAGCTTGAGCCTAACAAAACGGTTTATGATGTTATTAGTGGAGGTCTGGAAAACTTAATGCTCGGTGGTAAAGCAATGAATTCAAGGGCTTACATTTCCCGCTTTAATTTTAATGGGAGCGATCAGGGTAAAAAAGTAAGTGTACTTTCAGGTGGAGAAAGAAACCGTTTGCACCTGGCGATGGCCTTAAAAGAAGAAGGAAACGTGTTGTTACTGGATGAGCCAACCAATGATTTAGATGTAAATACACTAAGGGCTTTGGAAGAAGGTCTTGAAAACTTTGCGGGGTGTGGTGTAATTATTAGTCACGACAGGTGGTTTTTAGACAGGGTGTGTACGCACATTTTAGCTTTTGAAGGCGATAGCAGCGTATATTGGTTTGAAGGAGGCTATAGTGAGTACGAAGAAAACCGTAAAAAACGTTTAGGAAATGTTGAGCCAAAAAGGCCGAGGTATAAAAAATTGGCAGTGTAATTTGAACATTAATTATAAAAGCTCAACCTGGCTTGTTAAAGCATTGCATTTGCAGGCCTTACACGCTTCCAGTTCTTGGCATCAATGTTGAGGTAGGTTATAATACGGGAGCTGTTTTTTTAGGTGGAATAGTTATCAGGCTTCCAGATAAAAGCAAATAAGATATTCAATAAAACAAAAATAATTTATACATTTAACATTCTACTTATAACTAACTACTATGATCCATTTTAACTCCTCTAAAATTTTAATTCCCGTTGATTTCAGCGAGACGTCTTTGCTGGCCATTAAGCACGGTGCTTTTATTGCGCAATTTGCTAAATCAGAGCTTTACCTCTTACACGTTGTAAATGCGCCTTTTATTTCTCAGAACATGTTTTTGCCGGTCGTGAACCTGGAGGATAACAGCAGTGTAGAAAAAATGGCTTTGGCTAAACTGGCCGAACTGGCAGCGGATATTAAAAAAGAATATGGAGTAAATGCCCAAAGCATTATAAAGGTTGGAAATCCGAGTAATGAAGTAACCAACGTAGCTAAAGAAATTAACGCGTCCTTAATCGTAATGGGTACTCATGGTTACTCGCCCATGGAGGAACTGGTAATTGGCAGTGTCGCCTTAAAAGTGATCACAAAAGCTCCTTGTCCTACCATGGCCATGA
>JAYSYG010000648.1:0-9240 GCA_043716685.1 Sphingobacteriaceae bacterium
GCAAAAGCGATGCCTGCACCCAAGGGAACCTGACCCCCAACAATGCCATGTCCCCCCACAAAACCGTGTTCCTTACTGAATATATGCATACTTCCGCCCTTACCCTTACTGCAGCCTGTAATCTTGGCATACATTTCTGCCATTACGTATTTGGGGTGAAGACCTAAACCAATGGGATGTGCGTGGTCGCGGTAAGCTGTAATATGTTTATCTCCTTTTTTTGTAGCGCTTACTGTACCTGCTACAATAGCTTCCTGGCCAATATAAAGGTGGCAAAAGCCCTTAATCTTTTGTTGTACATAAACCTGCCCGGTCTTTTCTTCAAACTTGCGCATTAGTAACATAGACTCATACCAATGTAAATAGTGTTCCTTTGTGAACTTTAATTTTTTCTCTGTTGCAGTTTTACCCATGGCCATTATATAAAGACACAAAAATAACAGAAAAATGCTAAAAAATAACTTTAATTCGCGATCGGGACTTTCGTTTTGCGCAACCGTTACTAACGAGAATATCCGGTAACGGCACAAAATGCATGTATTTGACAAAAATTCAGGAAAGAAGCTATTAACTGGTCAGATTACACCTCTGCTCCAAATTTTTCGGTTGGGCTAAAAGCTAAATGGAAAAGGAGAACCATGCGACTCTCCCTTTTCCTGGTTGTGTGTGTAAATTGGTGTATTTATTTAGTAAAATAATTTTTTTGCTCTAACAGAGTTTGTTGAAATACTAATGACACATGCTTAAACAAATGATGTGTCATTCATTGAATTAAAGATAATTCAATAACTAACAGACTGAAAAAAAATGGGCTAAACAACGGTTTAAAGTATTCAAACCGCTTTTATAGGGGAAATAACCTGTACAAGCCAGGAGTGATGTTTCTAAATAAGCAGATGGGGAGAGAGAGAATTATTTTAAAAAGGAGGAATTGACATCGGTCTGGTAAGTACGCCCAATGGGAAATTCATGCTCTTTTATAAAAAGTTTTGCAGCGCGTACTTCCGTTACAAAAGATTTATTTACAAGGAATGATTTGTGTATCCGTATAAAATAAGCTGGGTTCAACTGATTTTCAAATTCTGTTAATCCGTCCCTAATCACGCGCCTTTTGAAGTTCGAAAGGTTTATGATCGTGTAATTTCCTGAGGATTCAAGCCACACAATATCGCTATAATTTATTTTCACAATGGCCCGGCCTTCCTTTACTACAAGGGCCTCATCCTCTTTAATTGTTTCGCCCTTATGAACAGCATTAAAAAGTGCGAACTCAATAGCTACAAGAAGATCGGCACTTTTAAATGGTTTAACAATGTATGCATTGGGGTGTGTGTGCTTTGCCCTTGATAAAATTTCGGGACTGGAGTGGGAAGTGATATAAATAAAGGGGAGGAAATAAGTAGTGTTTAATAAATTCCCTAGATCGATGCCGTTTTTTCCTTTGCCTAATTCAATATCTGTAAGCACCAGCCCTGGCTTACTGTTTTTAATTTCCAGAACGGCTTCTTCTACAGAAACAACAATGCGAACGTTCTCGTAGCCGGCGTTTATTAATGTTTCACGGATAGTTTCAGCAATCAAAAGATTGTCTTCCACAATTAAAATATCTGTAAGTTTCTCCAATTATTTTGTTTTTGGCGGATTATTTATCGGGGTAAAACGCTAAGGTAAATGTTGCGCCAGGGTTATCCACTTTTGTCATAACAGCGCCTATTTGTTTCGACATTAGATTTACCAGGCGAAGTCCAAGGCTCTCTTTTTTAGTAGAAGTTTCTGCTGGCATGCCTTTACCACTGTCGCTTATCTGCAAAACCCATTCGCTTTTTTTTGTTTCGGAGGCAAGCAGGGATATTTCAATCTTACCGCTGTCTACTTCATTAAAAGCGTATTTAATCGCATTTGTAACAAGCTCGTTGATGATCAAAGCAATGGGTACTGCAATTTTAGTAGGAAAATGGACAGCGCTCACATTTATGTGCATGTTCACATTTCGTAATTTAGTTGAAAGCACATCGCGGTGAAAGTTCAGTACCTGGTCGAGGTATTCCTTCATATTTATATCGAGTGGAGAATCCTTTTGATATAAAAGTTCATGCAAAACGGACAAGGATTGTATACGGCTCTGGCTTTGGGTTAAATAATCAAAGAGCCTTTCATCTGCTACATTATTAGCTTGCAGAGTGAGCAGGCTTGAGATTATCTGAAGGTTATTATTAATACGGTGATGTACTTCCTGCAATAACGTTTCTTTTCTCTGACTTTCTTCTGCTAAAAACGTGGCGATGCGGTTTTTGTTTTCATAAGCACGGCGCAATACAAAAAGCAATAACAGGGCAAGGGCCAGGATCGCCAACAAAAAAAGGCGGAATTGTTTTTGGGTTTTATTCTCTGATTCCAGCAACAATAATTGTTTTTGATGGATAGCCTTATCAATGGCCTGCTTTTTCTCAAATTCATAATTCATTTCCAGTCGCACGTTTTTTTCTGTGTTGGCCACATTAAAAATACTATCCCTTGCACTAATGTGTTTTTTATAATGTTCAAGCGCTAACTTATCTTTACCCCAGGAAGAATATAAGTCACTTAAAGCCCCTTCAAATTCCTTTTTTGTTTCTGAAACATTTATTTCTTCGGCGAGTTTCACTGCTTTTAAAAGATATGTTTCAGCTTTCGTATAATCCTCCAAGTGCCAGTAAAGTACTCCTATATTGCCGATAAAACTCGCAATATGATCCTGGTTTCCGTATTCTTCTGCGAGTTTGAGGGCCTTTGTATAGTAGTCCAAAGACTTTGCATAATTTTTTTCACCCTGGTATAAACTTGCAATATTGTTAAGATTCATTGCAATTCCCTTTTTGTTTTTAATCTCCTCGTTTATTGCCAGGGCTTTAAAAAAATACTCCAGGGCTTTCTTTGAGTTCTTCTGCTCGTAATAAATTATTCCAATATTGCCAAGTTGGATGGCAATGCGATTCGTATCGTGAATCTCTTCTGCCAGAGCAAGCGACCTGGAATAATATTCTAAAGCTTTTGCGCCTGAACCCTGAGTAGCGAATATATTACCCAGGTTGGACAACTGGACGGCCATCCCGGACTTATCGCCTCTTTTTTCATGAATTGCAAGAGCCTTAAAATAATTTTCTGAGGCTTTTGCCAAATTACCTTCATCCAGGTAAATATTTCCAAATCCACCGAAAGCCTGGGACACTCCGTAGTCATCCTTAATTTCTGTTGAGATCTTTAAAGCTTTGGTCAGGTAATCAAAAGAAAGTTTGTGGGCACCTTTAATGCCGGAGAAAATACCCAAATAATAATAGGTTCTGGCAAGTGTTTTTATGCTCCAGTTTTTTGGTAAATTTTTTTCCCCCTCAAATTTGTTAAGAAGACTAAGAGCTTCGTTGCTTAATAGTAAGGCAGTATCAATATTTGAGTGTCGTAATTTCCACGCCAGGGCATTTTTACTGGTTATAAGAAAGGTATCGTTTTGACCAGTTGCACTATTTTGAAATACAAAACAGGCCAAGATAATCAATAGGGATTTTAAGTACATGTACTTAAGCGTTACAATTGTTAGGTTAAATCAAATATACACATTAAAATAAAAAAGTTTAAAATTTAATTAAAAGAATTCTTCGAAGCTCTGCTTCTGGGTTACCACATTATTTTGAGACACGAATTTCACGAATTTACACGAATGAATTTTGTTAGTAAAAATTAGTACAATTAGTGGCAGGATACCTCGAGGCTCTGCATCGAGGTTATTCATTTCAACATCATGTTTTATTTAAATCACTATTTATTGAAGGAATGCATTGTAATGGGTAGAAAACAGGAACCTGCCTTTTTATTAAAATTACCCTGAAAAGAGTCCGGGATGAATAAAAAAATCCTTTAATTTGTTTTAATGGCCTTAAAACTTTTTTACACGCCTTTTCTTCTTGAGTTTAAACACCCTTTCGGAGTGTCATCGAATACCCGTAAAGAAACCCCAACTGTTTTTTTAAAGCTGGAAACAGGCGAACATACGGGGTATGGCGAAGCCTGCCTACCGGTTTACCTTGGAGAAACGACGGAAAAAACGCTCTTTTTTTTTGAAAAGGCAAGGCCGGTGCTTGATAAAATAGACGGGCCTTTTGAATTGTGGGACCTTTTAAAGGAAATAGATTCGCTTGAAAATGGATGCAATGCAGCAAAAGCCGCTATTGATATTGCCCTTCATGACCTTGTGGGGAAAATGAAAGGGCAAACGCTGGCAGAAATATACGGATTTAAACATAGTGAAGCGCGGAACACCTCATTTACCATAGGTATTGATAAGGAAGAAATTATCATTCAAAAAATAAAGGAGGCCTCTGATTTTTCTATCTTAAAGATAAAAGCAGGAACTGAAAATGATAAAGAGCTTATAACACTGATCCGCAAGTATACCGACAAGCCTTTATATGTGGATGTAAACCAGGACTGGAAAGACAAAGAATATGTGCTGGATATGCTATTCTGGATGAAAGGAAAAAATGTTGTACTGGTAGAACAACCCATGCCTGTTGGCATGAAAAAAGAAATGACCTGGGTAACTGAAAGAAGCCCAATTCCAACCATTGCGGACGAAAGTGTAAAACGATTAATAGACCTTGAACACCTGGATGGCTCATTTACAGGCGTCAATATCAAACTCATGAAGTGTACCGGTATAGCCGAAGCAATTAAAATGATTGACTATAGTAAAAAAAACAGCGTAACTATTTTATTAGGCTGCATGGCAGAAAGCTCCTGCGCTACCAGCGCCATGGCGCAATTAATGGGTTTTGCGGATTATGTTGACCTGGATGCGCCATTGCTTTATAAAAACGATCCGTTCACAGGGGTTTATTATGAACGTGGGAAAATTCACTTAAATGAGAAAACCGGGATTGGAATTGACCCTATAGCCAGTTATACAATATGATTAAATGGCATTTTAAGGAAGAAAAGAGTTTTTTTTCATAAATTTGGTAGACCCTAAAACGCCAGGCCATGAGATCCTTTTTATCTCTTTTTTTTTCTAGTATCACAAACTATTTATAGAATAAAAACATTCGATGGGAAACACGGAACTTATAAAAGAACTTAAAGAAAATTTCTTACTATTGCAGAGAGGGGCAATCAGCCAACTTATCGGCGAAACGATCAGGAGTTCTGTGCGATTGATCCAGCGCTTGAAAACAGAAGACCGTCAACTGGATCTTGTTCTTAAAAAAATCGCTGCAGACATTATGAGCGTCTATACTAACCAGGTCAACTATTCTGAAATGAGGAATAAAAGTGAAAATCCTGGTCTTAACGTCAGGCCTGAGTTTGATGATAGCTTTTTTGAATCCCTGCTTATTTTAAAGAAAGAACTCTTTGATGTTCTGAAAAAGATCTGAGATTATCAGAAAAATCCCCCTTTTAAAGACCTGTAAATTGCCAAATAATCTTACTTTTGTGTGCCTTAACAGAATATGGTTTTTAGCGGTATTACGTATCTTGTTTATTTTCTCCCGGTATTTATTTTATTGTACCATTTGGTTCCGCATAAATTTAAAAATGCGGTTATTCTTATTGCCAGTATTTATTTTTACAGCTGGGGCGGACCAAAATTTATTTTCGTAATTCTCGGAACAACCTTCCTGGATTTTTTGCTTGTAAATACCATGCAAAACCAGAAGACCCAAAAGTCGAAACGGAAATTCCTGATTGTATCGCTCTGCCTGAACCTGGGATTACTCTTCTATTTTAAATATTGTAATTTTTTTATTGAAAATATCAATGCTGTTTTGGGAACTGAGATCTCCTGGATCAAAGTAGTTCTTCCTATTGGTATTTCTTTTTACACATTCGAAAGTCTTACTTACGTTATTGATGTGTATCGCGGTGTCCACAAGCCTTTAAAAAATGTATGGCATTATCAAACTTATATTTTATTGTTTCCGAAATTAATCGCAGGTCCCATTGTTAGGTATCACGACATAGCAGACCAGATCACCAACCGCGAAAAAAATTATACCGCGGAAATTAAGCTCAGTGGATTCCTGATCTTTTGTTTCGGCCTTGCTAAAAAAACAATTATAGCCAACACCCTGGGCATGCAGGCAGATGCTGTGTTCAAGCTTCCCGCTGACCAGGTAGATACTTTAGCAGCATGGGTAGGAGCCCTGGCATATACCTTCCAGATCTATTTTGATTTTAGCGGATATAGCGATATGGCCATTGGTCTTGGTAAAATAATGGGCTTTAAATTACCTGAGAATTTTAATAATCCCTATATCTCTGGCAGTATTACCGAGTTTTGGCGCAGGTGGCACATCACGCTGGGAACCTGGATGCGTAATTATTTATACATTCCTTTGGGCGGAAATAAAGTTTCAGATTCAAAACTGTACCGCAATTTAATTATCGTGTTTTTGTTCTCCGGCCTCTGGCACGGGGCAAGCTGGAATTTTGTGTTATGGGGTGCCTACCATGGACTCTTCCTTGTATTGGAAAGGTTATTTCTTGCCAAAGTATTTGAAAAGCTTGGTAAATTTATTTCAATTCCCATTACATTTTTAATTGTGCTTACCGGCTGGGTAGTGTTCCGCAATGAAGACCTTGGCTATGCGCTGCATGTGATCAAACAAATGTATAGTTTCGAGTTTTTCCACGGCAAATTTGTATTAAATAATGACTTTATTCCAATGGCAATTGTTGCAACGGTGATTTCCTTTTTCGCAGTTACCTCAAAAACAAAAGAGTTGCAAAATAAAATCTATGGCGAAAATTTCAGTCCTTCTGCAAAGTGGGCAGTAATTCTTTGTGGTGTTACCCTGTATTATATTTCGTTGAGTTATGTTTCTGCGCTAAATTTTAACCCATTTATTTATTTCAGATTTTAATGGCTGGAAAAACAAAAACATATTCTATTCATTGCGTGATCGCCTTCCTGGCAATCTCTCTGCCACTGCTCATGTCTTTTATAAAAAGCGACAATAAGCCAGACCTGGTAGGATTGGTGATTAGTGATGAAAAGCCTGTATTCTCGTGGGCAGATTGGTTTGATGGGTCTTATCAGTCAGGGCGCGAAGATTATAATAACGATCACTGGGCATTTAAAGAAACCATGGTTCGGCTTAATAATCAGTTCTATTATAAAGCATTTAACCAGATCCGCGTAAATAATTTTGTGATTGGTAAAGAAGATTATGTTTTTAGTGAAGGTTACATATTCTCGGCATTTGGCGATGATCTGATGGAAGAGAAAAAAGTAACCACACTTCTTGAAAAAGCAAAAGTGATCCAGGATACGCTTAAGAAAAAGGGAATTGATCTGCTACTTGTGTACGCGCCAGGTAAAGGAGTTGACTGTAAAGAGTTTGTAGAAGATAAATACATACACGAAGTAAAAAACACAAACCATAATTTATTCGCATCAACCAGCAAACGTCTTGGAGTAAATTATCTCGATCTCTATGATTATTTCGGAAAATTAAAAACGAAGTCTCCTTATCCCTTGTTCCCGAAATTTGGACACCACTGGAGTTACTATGGAGAGTGCCTGGCAGTTGATACCATAATACAGTATATTGAAAAGCTTCATAACTGCGACATGCCGGCACTGCGATGGGATACAATAGAAGTTGTGGATACCGCCCGGAGCCGCGATGCGGATGTACTGAAAAGTATGAATCTTTATTCTAATCCACCACAAAACATTAAGCTTGCATATCCAGCAATTTATTTTGAGGAGGACAGTTTAAAAAACACAACACGTGTTCTTACAATTTCAGATAGTTACTGGTACGGTCCCGTTTATATGGGTGTAACTCAAAAAGCATTTGGCTTTGGAGAATTCTGGTACTATAATAACCGAGTTATACCCAACCGTGAGGCTGGATTGAAAACAGAAGTATGGGAACTGGAACTTAAAAAAGAAATTGAAAGCAACCAGGTAATTATGATTTTGTATTCTGATGGAAATTTACCAACGTTTGGTAGTGGATTTATTGAAAATGTTTACGAATTATATATGTCACCTAAAACCTATTCCGAGAGGCAGGAGAGAAATAAACAGATCCAGACCTATGCTAAGCAGATCAGGGAAATTCCCGGCTTGTTGAAAAAGTCAACTCAAAAAAGTGCCAATCTGCAAATTCCTTTAGATAGTGCAATAAGACTCGATGCTATGATAATGTCTGGTCTTTTGAAGTGATAAATTGATGGTTAAAATTAAAATGGGCAAAATGAAAAACAAAATAATACTGTTCTTAATACTTGGTGCTATTGCTGCCAGGGCAGATGAGGGCATGTGGATGCCACAACTAATAGACGCCTTAAATTTTAAGGACATGAAAAAGAACGGCTTTAAACTTACGGCCAAAGATATTTACAATATCAACAAGGCAAGTATGAAAGATGCCGTGATGATCTTTGGTGGTGGCTGTACGGCTGAGGTAATTTCAAACAAGGGTCTCATCCTTACCAATCACCATTGCGGTTTTTCTTCCATAGCAGGCTTAAGCACTGTTGAAAAAGATTATCTTAAGAACGGTTATTTTGCAATGAACACAAATGAAGAAATCTACTGCAAAGGATTAACGGTTACGTTTATTAAACGTATTGAAGATGTAACCTTGAAGGCACTTGAAAACATGAAACCCGGCTTTTCTGAGTTACAAAAGGATTCCGTGATCCAGGCAAATATAAAGACACTTGAAGCGGATGCTGAAAGGGGAAATCATTACGACGCATTTATCCGTCCTTTTTATTATGGTAACGAATATTACATGTTTGTGACTGAAGTATTCAAAGATGTTCGCCTCGTTGGCGCCCCACCTGAAAGTATTGGTAAATTTGGCGGAGAAACCGACAATTGGGTATGGCCAAGACACAACGCAGATTTCAGCATGTTCAGGATCTATGCTAACAAAGAAAATAAGCCCTCAGATTTTAGCGCGGACAATGTCCCTTATATACCTCTGTATTCTTTTCCAATCTCTTTAAAGGGCGCGGAAAAGGACGATTTTACTATGGTCTATGGTTTTCCAGGAAGGACACAAGAGTACCTGACGTCTTACGCTGTTGATCTGTTAGTTAACCAGCAGGACCCGGTACGTGTAAAATTACGTGAGAAGAGACTGGCAATTATGGACGAGGATATGAAAAAAAACGATACCCTTCGACTGATGTACACTAACCGATACGCAGGCGTAGCGAACTATGAAAAAAAATGGAGAGGCGAGATGA
>JAYSYG010000649.1:0-3030 GCA_043716685.1 Sphingobacteriaceae bacterium
TAATTCTGACAAAGAAAAGTTAAACAGCAAAGTTGTTGCGGGCAGAATTACAGATGCGTATGGCGAATCCATTCCAGGAGCGCAGATCCTGATCCCTGAAACAGGAGAAACTTTTTTTGCAGATATGGATGGTAATTTCAAGCTTTCCTTAAAAACAGATAAAGACTATTCAGTTAAAATTAATACCATTGGGTACGAACCTTTAGAAGTTAAAGCCTCTCATCTGACTGCTTTTTCAGACCTTTCCCTTAAATCTCTTTAGAATTTAGTCTCAGTCCTTTCACTTACAGGCTTCTCGGCCTCTTTTTCCTCTATAAAAGTAAAGTTAAGGTTATCTTTTCATTACCCTATTGTTTCTAAACCATTAACTTAATATCTTTGGTTTAACAAATTGATTGTTGAACTCTTAAAAACGAACGGTTATGAAAAAGGTAGTTTTTTTAGTTTTATCGGCACTAAGCTTTAGTTTTCTAAATGCACAAACACAAAACGATAAAGGATTGTATATTGATAGTGACGGAGAATTATTTAACGGCACTATTTCTAAAACACAAAACAACATTAAATCTGATTTTACGGTAAAAGAAGGTGTAATTGAAGGGGAAGCAACTTATTATTATGCTTCCGGTAAATTAATGGAAAAAGGCATGTTTACCAAAGGTCAGAAAGATCAGAAATGGGTTCGTTACAATGAGAACGGCACAACTTCAGCTATTGCTTTTTATACTATTGGTAAGAAAGCGGGAACCTGGTTAGTATATGATGAAAGCGGGAAAAAACGTTTTGAGATGAATTACACAGACGGAGAAAAAACCGGTATCTGGACAAGCTGGGATGAGAGCGGCGCGGTTGCCAGTACTAAGGATTATAGCCACGCAAATTAAATACTGATTTATTTTTCTGAACTCCCGCTATTATCTGGTGGGAGTTTTTTTATTTTTTCCAATTCCTCTATATCTATTATATCCTTCATTCTTCCCGCTGCTTTTTTAGCTTCAATGAGTTGATTAATGTGCATAAATCTGACAGGGACGTCTTCAACAAATGCTTCCGTCGCCAGAGTGTAACACTCATCAAATCTTACCTGGTCAAATCCTTTTAAAGAGGTCATTATATCTAACTCAAATCCTGAATTCAGCACTATTGAAGCAAAGCCCGGCACAAACTGAGTCGTTTCATACTTTCAAAATCTCCTACTTTCATTTCTTTTAAAACATTCCGGAGTTTTTTCCTGTTTTCAATCGCATCCTTGATCCATAGATTAAGATCAGCGTTACCCGGTTAAAACCATGGAAGGTAGTTGCGAAACCACCGACCGTAATATATAATGTTTGATGTTTATTGAGCAGGCGGCATAAATTCAATATTTCGTCCTCAAGAATATTCACTAATTAGGGTTTTGTATTGATGATTTTTGCGCTCCCGATTTTCGGGCTTATTTTAATAAGTTTTATAAGCATTCGAAAACGCTCTGTATAACTCCTCTTGAGCCGGATTCTAAGCTTTCTTCTTCTGTAATAAATATGGATTTATCAGATGGCATCAGTCCTCTAAAATTACTCAAAAAAACGAAAAATAGTTTGCCGGATTAATTTTAAAGCCATTCCCAACGAATGCTTACCTTTGCGGCCATGAATTTACTCTCTGTCAACACTATTTCTAAAGCATACGGTGCAAAAGTCCTTTTTAATAAAATAAGTTTTGGTATTAATTATGGTGAAAAAGTAGCGCTCGTAGCTAAAAATGGCTCCGGCAAAACAACTCTTTTTAAGATCTTAAAAGGAATAGAAATTGCCGACGAAGGAGAAGTGGTTTTCAGAAAAGACATCACAATTGGCTTTTTAGAACAAAATTTTGCTTTTGATGAAACACTTAGCATTCAGCAATTAATAGATACAGCTGATAATAAATTTGTACGCTGCATCCGCAATTATGACGCAGTTATTAAATTAAGTGAAACTGATTCAAGCGACCAGGCTGCCGATAAATTAGAAATGGCGCTGAACGAAATGAACCTGATTGATGCCTGGGATTATGAAAAAAATATACTTGAGATCTTATCCCGGTTAGAGATCCGTGACACATCGCGCATTATCAGCACACTTTCAGGTGGACAGAAAAAAAGAGTTGCGCTTGCGCTTACACTGATCAATAAGCCGAACCTTATTATTATGGATGAGCCTACCAATCACCTCGACATTGAGATGATAGAGTGGCTTGAAAATTATTTACAGGATGCTTCCATCAGTATTTTATTAGTAACGCATGATCGTTATTTTTTAGATGAGGTATGCGACAAAATAATTGAGATCGACAATCATATTTTATACGAATATAAAGGTAATTTTGATTATTACCTGGAGAAGAAAGCCGAACGTGAACAAATAACGGACGCTGAAATTGATAAAGCAAGAAATCTTTATCGCAAAGAGGTTGTTTGGGTACGCAAAATGCCAAAGGCCAGGGGAACAAAATCAAAATCACGTGTGGATGCTTTTTACGAGACAGAAAAAAAAGCCAAACAAAAACGCGTTGAGAAAAAAATTGAGCTGACCGTGAAGATGGAACGCATGGGTTCCAAGATAGTAGAACTCCATGCAATCACAAAAAACTATCCGAATAAAGTTATTTTATCAGAACCCTTTACCTATACGTTTATCCCGGGTGAAAAAATTGGCGTAGTAGGAAAAAACGGTACCGGTAAAACCACTCTTCTTAATATTATACAGGGTAAAGAACCTGTGGATTCGGGACGTGTTGCTTTAGGAGAAACTATTGTGTTTGGTTATTACTCACAAAGTGGCATGATCATTAATAATGACAAACGTATCATTGAGATCATACAGGATATTGCAGAATACATACCACTTGCGAACGGAGCAAGCTTATCTGCTTCGCAATTGCTCACGCGTTTTAATTTCGCTCCCAATGTGCAATACAGCTATGCCCATACGTTAAGTGGAGGAGAAAAAAGAAGATTGTTTTTGTTAACGATATTAATGAAAAATCCGAATTTTCTTATTCTGGATG
>JAYSYG010000650.1:0-3021 GCA_043716685.1 Sphingobacteriaceae bacterium
AATCTTTACCTAAACCATTTCATAATTTCATCAGTAATAAGCTGGTGGCCAGCTTCATTGGAATGATTGATTTGTGACATAAATTCAGTAACACTATGACCTGCTAAAACTTTTCCTTGAACAAAGTGTAACCATCTACCAAACCAATGTTGTATTGTTTTGCAAGTCTGTTACCTCATTTTTAAATGCTTTATAAGCATTTAGTGTATCGAGTATGTTAAAACCCTGGTGTGGTGTTGGCGTTAATAAAATAACTTTTATGCCTTTCGCCATAGCAGTGTCTACCATTTCACTCATTGTAGCTTTTGATTTTTCCATTTCAAGCACCCTGTCGTTTAATGCATAGTCAATAACCATAACATCAGGCTTATGGGTAAGCACATCATCCTTAAACCTTTTTTCACCGCGTTCCGAATTCTATCCTCCGATAGAAGTTACAATTACATTTACAACAGCGGTAGGATATATTTCTTTAACCTGCTTCAAAACAAGAAATGGGTATGCATGCAAGCTGTTAACCACTGGTGTTTTAAAATATCCTGCAGGTACAGAATGTCTATGAAAAACAAGATTGATTGTTCTGTTGTTGGGATTTTCTTTTTTGAGCTCAAGTTTTATATCACTTAAATAGGTTGTAGAATCTGCTTGTGCAAATCCAGTATGGCTAAAGTTAATAAGTATTAGTGAGATGAGAACAACCTTAAAAGACTTATACAACTCATGTTCAAACTAGCGTGTGATGATGTACTAATATCGTGTATACAATATTTAAAAGTCTTCATGGTAGGCTAACTATTAATTTAACTGGCTTAGAGGAACCTTCGCAAGATAAATGGAGGTTTTACCTTCGTGCGAAGAATAGTAAGAGAACCATAACTGACCTTCATACACTACCATGCCTGGGTAGCTGGTATCTCCACCACTCGGTAATTTTATAGTCTTGTATATTTTTCCATCGAGGTCTGAAAGAAATATAGCGGTAGAGGGTTTTAACTTACCATCAACCATTTCATAAAGCCTTGCACCAATGCAAAGTGTTTTATCATTTAAAAATAAAAAGTTGGGGCCACCTAACCTGTAATTCATCTTATTTATCGTCCATGCAGTGTAGGGAGGACTGCTTTTAGCAAGCATAGCCATCTGGTCTTCTTTATCTTTTCTTACAATTACATACATCTTATCTTCTTTATCAAAACGTATGGTAGATTCATTTGGATAGCCCTCGATAGCAATATCCAATTTAGAAACCTTTTCAAAATAGCTTCCGTCTTTGGTTTTTAATACATATAAAGCAGAAGGCTGGTACACAACTGCATAACCCCAGCCTTTATGCCATGTTACACGCCATACCCAATCAGAATAGGAGGTTATAGATGGATCCACAACTGATTTTGCCGGCTTTGAAAAAGTTTTTCCATCTTTATCCGAAAAAGAAATGTACGGACTCCTTGTTGCTACCTTACCATCTTTATACGTCTCCACATCCATCAAGACCATAAGTCGATTATTAGGTGCAACAGATAGCTTAGGGTCTCTTATATCTATACCCTTCATCTCAAATGAATCTATGCTTTGCCAATTTTTACCATCTGCAGATTTAAGAAGCATTGCCCTGCCAACGGGTCCTGATACATGCCTAGGGGCTTCTCTGAATGTGCAATACCAGGCATTGTTGAATCGTATTAAGTCGGTGAATGCAGAGTGAGGGGCTTTGTCCCAAATCTTTTCAACAACTATCTTGTCGCTGGTGATTGGAATTTTCATTTGCGAACTACACGCAGAAATTAAAATCGCTACCACTAAAAATTTAAAATATTTCATGTTGTCTCTTTAATGAATTTTATTTGCTTTTATTAAACACATTTATAATACTAAAACAGCACACTGTTATGATTACAGAATGTGGCACCGAAGGAGCTAATTTATCCTTGGTAAGAATGGTAACGGCAGTAATCTTTTTTGAGCATATAAATTGCCGCATAAAAAAATTAACCCGAGCAATACAAAAAGACTCATCGATGTTTTCATCTATTTGTTTTAAAACTTAAGCAAATTCTTAAGCCGGAATTCAGATTATTGCCACCCGGTATTTTGCGTAATCTTCGGCTCAAGGCTCAATACATCACTGCCTACAGGAAACAATAAAAGATGAGTTTCTGCCGAACGGTTTTTTAACAATGGAACAAGCTCAAATACTTTATTAAACCTTATAAGGTCAAACCATCTTTTTCCTTCGTATAAGAATTCCAGTAATCTCTCTTGCAAAATAGCATCATCGTTTTGTACTTTTGTGCCGTTTACAAATATGTGGGAGTTGTAGTTTGTACCATAGGCTCTTTGTCTTACCAGGTTTACTTCTGTGGTTGGGTCTTGGCCCAAAGCATTTTTAGCTTCGGCTTTCATCAATAAAATATCGGCGTATCGATATAACATAACATCATTAACAAAAAATCTTGTTCCGCCTGATACTACTCCTTTGCCTTTCATATTTAACGTTGCAAAGTATAGCGGGCCACTTGCTGTTGTTGCAAATATTTCCAGAAAAGTGCCATTTCTTCTGAGGTCATCGCTTGTAAACTGGCTACGGACAGCAGCGGTTGGTCCCCAAATATTTTGTCCTCCACCAACACCAATTAAATCTTTAGTAACCTGTGGTGCAGACGCGGGGATATTGGTAGTTTGTATATACATGTTTGCATATAAGTTATCCGGACCAATCACCGGTGAAGTTGACCGCACATTTTCTAAAAGCTGAAACCTCACAGCCATAATAACTTCTTTGTTGCCTTTGGTGTTGTAATCAAATACATCAGCGAAGTTTGGCAGTAGCTGCACGTCCGAAGTTGGTATATCAGCTATAGCAGCTAAGGCTATTGTGAAGTCTGCATTACCGCCGCCCAATTGTTTGCCCGACCATAAATACACGTCTGCTTTTAAGGCATTTGCAGCAGGCTTTGACCATGTATTTCTTCCTGCAGTAAACGTATTTGTTGCATACAGGCTCAGGGCTTTGTCGAGGTC